>JAAFHR010000138.1 GCA_013298455.1 Betaproteobacteria bacterium
CGGTTTGTTTTTCGATTTCTACGAAACCGGTGGGGCTCGTGACATTGATCTCGGTCACTTTGTCGCCAATCACGTCCAAACCCACCAAAAATAAGCCTTCTGGGGCAAGGCGCGCAGCCATAGTTTCGGCGATTTTTCGATCTGAGGGCGTTAAATCGCGCGCGACTGGCTTGCCGCCCACGGCCATGTTGCCGCGCGTTTCGCCAATCATCGGGATCCGCGCCAGCGCAAACGGCACGACCTGTCCATTCACCAAAATAATTCGCTTATCGCCGTCGATAATTTCGGGCAAGTAGCGCTGCGCCATGATGCTCTGCGTGCCCAAATGCGTGAGCGTTTCGATGATCACGCCCAGATTTGCGTCGTTTTCACGCACCCGAAAGATGCCGCTGCCGCCCATCCCATCGAGCGGTTTGAAGATCGCGTCTTTGTGCAAGGCGACGAACTCGCGAAGCAGCGCAGCAGAGCGTGTCACAGCCGTCGGCGCGATCATGTCGGCATGTTTCAAGATCGCCATTTTTTCGTTGTTGTCACGAATGGCGCGCGGCGAATTGAAGACGCGTGCGCCCTCTTTCTCAGCCCGTTCGAACAAATACGTGTGGTAAACGTACTCCATGTTAAACGGCGGATCTTTGCGCTCAATGATCGCGCTGAAATCCTTAAGCGGCGTGGCTTTCGGCTCGGTGGCTTGATACCAACCATGGCTGTGATCGTCGGCACCGGCGACCAGCGAAATTTCCCGCGCGAAGGCTTGCACCGAGCCATCGCGAGAAAACACATTGCCCGGCTCGATGGCCACCAACTGATGGCCACGTTTGGCCGCCGCACGCATCATGGCGACGCTGGAATCTTTGTAGGCTTTGAGGCTGTCGAGCGGATCGACGTGGAACGCGATTTTCATGGCGCGAGGATAACAAGCGGCGAAAATTCTCTCAGCTGTTTAATTGATCGCCTTATTTTTACTCCGCTAGCAACGATTTCATCACCATTTCATTACGCAACCAAACTGCCTGCAAGCCCATAATTTACTTGGCATTCGACAGAAAAGCTGTAAAGCCCGCCAACCTACCAATTCGATGCGAAGGTTTCGTCGTCTATTTCGGTTTGGTTCGCGCCGCGTTGCCGGGCGCTACGGGCGGATTTGCGGCGTTCGTCGCGTTCGCTGAGTTCGTGCTCGCGGCCTGCGCTGCCATCAAATCGGCCAGTCGCGCGCGTTCAGTGGCGTAGTTTTTCGCCATGTCGGCGCGATCTCGAATTTTTCGCGACTCGAAGCCGCTCGTGTTTGCGATATCGGAGTCGAGCAATTTAGCGTCGTTGGCGAGCTTGACGGACGGCCCTTTGGCACCCGCCGCGTCGATTTGTTTGGTTAATGCTTCACGCTTCGCGTTAAGGGCCGCAAGCTGTGCTGTGAGCGCTTTGACCTCTGCATCCAAAACGCCAAGCGCACGATTTCGAACACGGTCAAAGTCAGCAAGACTCGTGTACGTGGAGACCAAGGCTCGGTCGCGGCGTTCGCGTTCTTCAACAATTTCGCGCGCTTTCCGGTCGGCGTCCGCCTTCACTGCCGCAGCGCGACGCTCCTCAGGCGTCAGAGCGCGATCCACTTGCCCACGCACCACGCCTTCACTGCTCAACTGCTTTCTTGCGCCGTCGTTAGCCTCGGGCGGCACGGTGTCGCTGTAATGCACTTTGCCATTGGCGTCCGTCCACTTGTAGAGCTGCGCCTGAACACTGCCTAGCAGCGCAGCACAGGACAACAGCGCAACAGCGCGAGAGAAATTAGCTGACGCCATATTGGGCTCGGTAGGCTTTGATTTTGGCTTGGTAGACGGCGAGCGACGCGTCTTGTTCCACGAACTTCATCACATCGTTCAATGTAGCAATCGCGATCACGGGAATGTTGTACTCGGATTGCACTTGTTGCACCGCCGACTCCGCACCCGTGCCGCGCTCCATACGATCCACCATCACCAACACACCGGCTGGCGTTGCGCCATGCGCACGAATAATCGCCACGGATTCGCGCACGCTGGTCCCCGCCGTCACTACATCATCGACGATCACCACACGCCCCTTGAGCGGCGCGCCCACGATCAAACCGCCTTCTCCGTGATCTTTGGCCTCTTTGCGATTAAAGGCGTAGGGCACATTGTGACCCTTTGCGGCAAGCCCGATGGCGAGCGCACTCACCAAAGGAATGCCTTTGTAGGCCGGTCCGTAGACCATGTCAAAGCTCACGCTGGCCGCGCTCAATGCGTCTGCAAAAAATCCCCCCAACGCCCCCAACGCCGCGCCAGTGTTGAATTGCCCGCTATTGAAGAAGTACGGTGACAAGCGCCCCGACTTCGTTGTGAATTCACCAAAACGAAGCGCGTCGCACGACAGCGCGAACTTCAAAAAATCTTGGCGAAAGGTATCCGTTGAACTCATAAACGTAGCCGTGCAAGAAATGCGCCGTCAATTCGCCGCAGCTTCAGACACAATGTTGATATTCACCCTATTTTCCTCTGCCTCGAGGCTTCACGCAATGCGCATCGTCACTCTCAATGCCAATGGCATTCGCTCCGCTCACAACAAAGGCGTCGCCGAGTGGTTACAAAAACTCCGCGCGTGGGACGTGCTCTGTGTGCAGGAGCTCAAAGCTAACCTCGAAGACGTGCCGGAAGAATTGCACGTCATCAAAAAAGCGCAAGGCCACTTCTTCTCCGCAGAGAAAAAAGGTTATGCAGGCACAGGGCTTTGGACGAGACACAAAGCCGACATCACGCGCGGCTTCGGCGTTGAAGAGTTTGACCGCGAAGGCCGTTACCTCGAAGCCGATTTCGGCAAGCTCGCCGTGATCTCGCTCTACCTACCCTCGGGCGCGGCAGGCCCTGAGCGACAAGCGAGCAAAGATCGATTTTTGGAGGCGTTTCCCGCGCATTTGAAAAAACTAAAAAAGAGCGGCAAAGAAATCGTGATCTGCGGCGATTTCAACATCGCGCACAAAGAAATTGACCTAAAGAACTATCAATCGAACAAGAAAAATTCTGGTTTTTTACCGCACGAAAGAGGGTGGCTCACGCATGTATTTGACGAGATCGGCTTCGTAGACGTCCACCGAAGCCTAGACCCCCGCCCGGAGCAATACACCTGGTGGAGCAATCGCGGCAACGCCTACGCCAACAACGTAGGCTGGCGCTTGGACTACCAAATCGCCACGCCGGGGATTGCCGCGACGGCGAAGAAAGCCGCCGTCTATCTCGACGAAAAGTTTTCGGATCATGCGCCGTTGATTGTGGATTACGAATTCGAGCTGTAGCCCGGATGCTCGCATCCGGGTCGTGGACATATCGCGAAGCGATCTGAATTGACTGCGTCGGAGTGAGGAACCCGGATGCGAGCATCAGGGCTACGCCACTACGCCCATTGTGGGCCGGAGACGCATCTACGACCGCACAGTACTGTGCGCTTCGGAGCGGGCGCAAGGGGCGAGTTCCGGAATCTAGTTGGAAGTATTTCGCCTACCCAGAACTATCTTTATAAGGTGGGATGCAATGACCAACATTTCACGCCCCTCAGCAGCATCGACTCCCACATTCCTATGGCTTTGAGGGTTCTTGTAACTGCCAATCGCCCCGTTCATCAAATTCATAAGCGCCTGACGCTCACCATTCTCTTGCGACATGTCCGTGAGCGGGCCGCCCTCGGGATTGAATGCCCGCGCAGTGAGTTTCGTACCAATCAAGTCATGCGGCAACCCCGATGCGCTCCTCACAAGCACTTCTAACGTTTTGAACGCTTCGAAGACCGCTGTGTCAAACCGACCTTGACGAAACAGAGGGAGGGCTTGCTTTCGCAGCTCAGGGTGTATCAAGGCATCCGGAAGATCACGGTCTGCAACCCACTTCTCCAGCGGCAGCGAACGCGCCACCTCGCGGCCGAGGCGAGTGATCGTCATCCATTGGTAATCTTGGCTCGGGTGGTGGCAAATCAGGCCATTTCGCTGGAGCCAATCCCAAGCTTCTGCAATTGGCAAATCAATGGATCGGTCGTGCCCGTACTCTACACGTGCGTTTCCAATGAAATTACGCAGGCACTCAGCGTCATCATTTGGGCGAAATTTTTCATGCAGCATCGATAGAACTTTTTCGCTCAACAAGATTAACGGCGCGTCAGCCAACGAGTCCGACGATGGGAAAAACTGCTTAAGCGTTGTCATTCGCGTACCTCGCTCTGGTTAGGACTGACACATGCTAGCGCTGGTCTCTATGCGTCGAATCTGCAACCAACACCCTCACCCGCCCTGTCGGGCACCCTCTCCCGCCTGCAGGCGAGGGTTTTCGCACGCTGACCGGCACTGGCAATCCGCGAAATTGCTGCACCACGGCAAAATAGCATCATGCTTCGCCTGATTGACCTTACCCTTGCCCGCGGCTCTGTGCCGCTCATTGAACGCGCCAACATCACCATCAATCCCGGTCGGAAGGTGGGGATTGTGGGCGCGAATGGGGCGGGGAAATCGACTTTGTTCGCGGCGCTCAGAGGCTTGCTGCATGCCGAGCGGGGCGATATTGCGATGCCCAATGGTTGGGTGATTGCGCATGTGGCGCAAGAGACGCCTCCGAGTGACAAAACGGCGCTGGAATATGCGCTCGATGGCGATGTGGAATTGCGTGATGTAGAGGCGCAGCTTGCGGCTGAGAACGAACATCCGAACGCCGATGCGTCAAAGCATGGCGAAATTTTGGCGCATTTGTACTCGCATTTGGAGACGATTGGCGGCTATGCAGCACCTGCGCGGGCGGCTGAATTGCTCGCGGGTTTGGGCTTTGAACATTCGATGCAAAACCGCGCGGTGGCTGAGTTTTCGGGCGGTTGGCGGATGCGGCTGAATCTGGCGCAGGCGCTGATGTGCCGCAGTGATTTGTTGCTCTTGGATGAGCCGACCAATCACTTGGATTTGGATGCGGTGCTGTGGATTGAGGATTGGCTGGCGCGCTATGCGGGTACGCTCTTGGTGATAACCCATGATCGCGATTTCATTGATCGGGTGTCGAATCAAATTTTGTTTTTCGACACGAGCAATCCCAAAGCGCCCGCTGCGCTCAAGCTCTACACCGGCAACTACGAGAGCTTCGAAGCGCAACGCACCGTGGAGCTTGAGGTGCAACAAGGTGCCTTTGAAAAGCAGCAGCGCACGATCAAACATTTGGAATCGTTCATCACGCGATTCAAAGCCAAAGCGACCAAGGCTGCGCAAGCGCAAAGCCGAATGAAAGCGCTCGAAAAGTTGGAGCGCATTTCGGCGGCGCACGTGGATTCGCCGTTTTCGTTTTCGTTTCGAAAGCCCGAGGGTGAGCCGCGACAGCTTTTGAAATTCGATGATGTGTCGCTCGGGTATGGCGAGAAAAACATTCTTGAGAAAGTGAAGTTTTCGCTGCTACCGAATTCTCGAATTGGTTTGCTCGGCAAAAACGGCGCGGGCAAATCAACGCTGGTGAAAGCTATTGCCGGCGAATTGATGGAGCGAACCGGCGAGCGCATTGAGGGCCAGCATTTAAAAATTGCTTACTTTGCGCAGCATCAGCTCGAGCAATTGCGAAATGATGAATCAGCGCTCTGGCACATGGATCAACTTGACAAGCAATTGACTGAAACACGAGGTTACACAAGGGCTCGCGAGCAAGAGCTGAGAAACTTTTTGGGCGGATTTGATTTCCGAGGGGATCGGGTGTCAGAGCCAGTCGGGGTATTTTCTGGTGGCGAACGGGCGCGTTTGGTGCTCGCGATGCTCGTTTACGAACGGCCGAATTTGCTGCTGCTTGATGAGCCTACCAACCATCTTGATATGGAAATGCGGCAAGCGCTAACGCTCGCGCTGCAAGATTACGAAGGCGCGCTCGTGGTCGTTGCCCATGATCGCCACATCTTGCGGGCTTGCTGCGATGAGCTGTGGCTTGTGGCTGATGGCACGGTGAGGTCGTTTGACGGCGATTTGGACGATTACCGAGATTGGCTCAAAGAGCAGCGCAGCAAACCGGCTAAAGAAAAGAGCAACGCCGCGAAGGAAAAAGCCGCCGCTGTCGAGGCCGAAAAAGTGATCGCCGAGGCTGCCGCGACAAAGAAGCCCGACCGCCGCGAGGACGCCGAGGAACGTCAGCGTTTGGCCAACGCCCGCCGACCGCTCCAAAAGCGCATTGACGCGATTGAAAAGGAGTTGGGAAAGCTGACCCTATCCCGAGACGCTTTGGACGCGTGGCTAGCCTCTGAAGCGGCCTACGCGCCAGAAAACGCGAATGATTTGGGCGCAAAAACCCGAGAGCGCGGAGAACTCGCCGCGAAAATCGAGTTGATCGAAGCCGAATGGATGGAAAAGCAAGACGAGTTGCAGTGGGTTCGTTAACCGCGCGGTAGGAGCGGTTTACCGCGAATGGTGTGGCGGAGATTTGCGTTTGCGGGAGGCTGATTCGCGGCAAGCCGCTCCTACGGCGCAGCGCTCAATTGCCGCGACGCTCAATCCAACTCGCCATGCGCATCCAAACCATCTCCACCGGCCCGCGCTGGTGACCACTTGCAAGCCAAGCCCGAGCGAAGCCTGCAAGCAACACGAAGCTAATGAGCGCCACCGTTGAGTACGCCGCACGCCCCATATCGCCATGCCAACCAATCAAGCTGTCGTTAAACACGATGGCGAAGATCAGCGATTGGCCGAAGAATTGAGTGAGTGGGGTGCGGCCTGCGGCGAGAAAGAAGCTTCGCAGCCTCGGGAGCCGCGTCGTTTGCCAAGCTCGGGCGAGCGCCAGGAGTCCGGCCAAGCTGCCGATCATCGCTAAAGGTGCGCCAAACGTACGAAGGCTGACCGCGGAATGGACGTCTGACGCGAAGCCCCATCCTCCCAGCTGTGCCGACAGCAACTCGAGCCCGCTGCCCAACAAGAATGCGGCAAAGCCCAGCCGGAACCAAGCCTTTAACTCGAGCGTTCCAGAGAGCCATCGCTGCAAGACGCCCACCTGCGTTAACCAGAGCCCCAACAGCACGAAGCACCACACCTCGAAAACAACGGCTTGCGACAGTCCATAGAAAAGAAACTCTTTGATGCGCAACAGTTGCGCGGCCCCCATGGAGCGCTCTGCAAACGACGAGGCACTCAACGGGATGGGTTCGATTGCATCAGCTCCTCCCGATAGCAAAATTGCGAATAGCAAAGTCGACAGCACACACAGCGCAGAAGCGATTTGCAACCACAGCCTCACACGTGGTGCCGGCTTCGGCCAATAAGCGAGCAAAATCAGTACGATTAATGCGTACGCGGTCACGATCTCGCCTGGCCACAGCACGAGCGCATGCGCCAGCCCCAAGAAGAGCAGCGCTTGGTACTTCGCGCGAAGTGCTGCCACGGGGTCAACGCTGGGGGCTAGTTCGCGGCGTACCGAGCGCTGCCACTGCAGTGCAAGCCCCGCACCGAGCAGAAAAGCGAGGGTCGGAATCGCACGATGCGCGAAGAGCATTCCCACCAAATACTCGACGAGCACATCCGCACTGTGATCGGCCAAATCAAGCGCATAGTGACTCGACCAACCGCGAGCGATGGCATGCACATTGATCATGGCCACGCCCAAGAGCGCGATACCGCGCGCCAGATCCATTGTGTCGAAGCGCTCCAAAGCGATGGGGCGAGTGGTTTCTGGTGACACGGGCTGCATTCACCTATTGTGCCGCAGCCGTTGGCGGCATCGGTTTTGTAGGAGCGGTTCCACCGCGATTCGTTGAACGAGCTGCGCTTGTTTGCGCGGAGGATCGCGGTGGAACCGCTCCTACAGCGTTTCGGCTAGGCCTAAAATCAATGGGTGAAGTTGGCTGGGCAGTCGCTGGTTGCGCTCTTTTTGGGCGTGACGGGAGGAAGGTCCGGGCTCCACAGAGCAGGATAGCGGCTAACAGCCGTCCGCTGAAACCGTGGGTGAAAGCCCGCGCATAAGGCGAGGACTAGGGCCACAGAGACGAGCGTATTGAGTTACGGTGAAACGCGGCAACCTCTATCCGGAGCAATACCAAATAGGCATGCGCAGTGGGCGAGCAATCGCGCACCTAAGGCGGCTC
>JAAFHR010000139.1:0-3268 GCA_013298455.1 Betaproteobacteria bacterium
CAACGTGTGACCCGGACGCAGCCAAATTTCCCACGCCGAGGGCGTTAAAAACCATTGCGCTGCGGTTGTCTTGAGCAGCACCGCCACGGCAATCACCACCATCAGCGCGATCCCGCCGAGCCAGCGCTTGCGCATCGTCAAATCGGTAAACAGACCAATACCGACCAAAGCCGCGCTGGTCTGGGCGATTTCAACGACGAGCACTGCGGGCTCGAAGCTCGCCGCCGTGCCGGGATGAAACATCGCGCCAAAGATGGGAATGCCTGGGTTCGTTTGTGCGGTGAGCCACACCAGTAGCAACACAATTTTTAAGTCGCCCGTCGCGCCATCGACAAAGAGCGCATCGCGGGCGCGCTGCATGAGCGCCGCTAGACGCGTGGCTTGAGAGAGATAAGCGCCGATCAACGCACCGCTCCCCGCGCCGATCACATTGGCTAAAACATCCCATGCGCTCGCCACTCGGGTGGGCAACCACAGTTGAATAACTTCAAGGGCGAACGACGTACCCGCAGCGACGAGCACAGTCGCGAGCCAACGCGTCCAAAACGTTGGCCGCTTTGGCCAACAGGCCGACAACGTGATGCCCAGCGGAACGTAGGCAAGCACGTTAAAAAGCACGTCGGCGTACGACCAGCGAAACGAGAAGACAGCGCTCGGTTTCCACAGGTTGGGCGTGGGCGTTGCCCAACCGCTAAAGGGCTGCAAGCTCGCATAGACAATGACAAATAGGCAAAACAGCGTTGCCCACAGCGGCAGCTGATTGCGTCGCGTCGCGCCGGCGGCTGAGACCGACTCCCGCGAATTACGCGACGAGACTGGCTCGCGGTTCACAGGTAGGTGTGATCGACCTTGAAGCCCACGGGCGCCATGGGGCTCGCATCGATATAGAGCTTGATTTCGAGCTCACCCGCTGCCTCCAAACCGCGCGCTAAATTGGCATTGGCGGGGGCGTATTGCGCCGGTGAAAAAGCGCGTCTTGCTAAGGGCTCGCCGCCCACAGCGTCGAGCGTGAGGATGAGTGTGGGGAGCGCAGCGGCGCGGGGGCCGGTGTTTCGAAGTGTCGCCGTAAAAATCAGCAAGCCTTTGTGTGCGGGATCCGCCGCCAAATCGGCACCGACGAAACCCAAATCAGACGCGCGCTGCGGTGGTGAAATTTGACACTGCAGCGGCTGGCAAAGCCGCGCCAGAATCGGCGCACTCGCCGGTAGGTAGCTCGCAATTTCATCGCGAAACCAGTAGGTCGCTTGCGCGATCAATGCCGTGAGCAGTAGCACCGCCGCCGCGCCGAAGCCCACACGCTCCCACGGCGAGAGTGGGCGTGCGCCCGGCTTCCACTCGAAGTGAGCTCGCTCGTCGCTTGGGGGTTCTAAGTTGGTGGTTGTCTTGGCGCTAACGCCGATCACCGGGTCGCGCCGATTGGTTTGCGACGACCCGGTTTGTGTGGTCGCCGCCATCGCGGGCCGAGACGCGCTCGCGCTGTTTTCGGCGTCGATGGTGGGCGCGTGGTTCACCGCCGGAATACCCGGCACGATGGTGTGCGGCGTTTCGTTGTCGTCGTTTTCCTCAGCAACAGCTGGGCTCAATTCGCCCTCAACCAAATGTTCACGCGCATCAAAAATGCCGCGACAAGCCCCGCAGCGCACCAAACCTGCGTGGGTGCGCACATGCTCGTCCCGAACCCGAAAACGGGCGCGACAATGCGGACATTGAGTGATAGCGGGGGTCAGAATACGGCTCTTTGGCGTGATGGACAGCGGGTAGAAGCGTAACTGATTTGACGGGCGAAGGCCGAGCGGCGCTGCTCGCTGCGACGGCTATGCGAGTCGCTGCCCAGTCATCAACACCCAGCCATCGCGTTCTGCTGCCACCGAGACCGCCAGCCAAGGCGCGTAAGCATCGCGAATGCGATCCACCTGCGGGGCGAGAATGCCCGCCATGGCGAGCCGTCCGCCCACTTTCACGTGGCTCGCGATCGCAGGCGCAAGCACGGTGAGCGGCCCCGCCAAAATGTTGGCAACCACGATATCAAATTGTCCGTTCGTGGCGTCGCTGGAAACCTCATAGCGCGCGGTGAGTTTGTTCGCGGCTGTGTTTAAGCGTGAGGTTTCGATGGCTTGCGGATCGATATCGACACCCAAAACATCACCCGCCCCCAATGCACTGGCTGCCATCGCCAAAATGCCCGAGCCACAACCGTAATCGAGCACACGTTTCTCTGAGAGCGCTTGCTGTGTCAACCACTGCAAGCAAAGCCGTGTGGTTGGATGGGTGCCGGTGCCAAACGCTAAGCCCGGATCAACGCGCAGGTTAATCGCCAGCGGGTTCGGCGGCTCGCACCACGTGGGCACGATCCAAAGCAGCGGCGTAATTTCAATCGGTTCGAACTGCGCCTGTGTCGCTCGCACCCAATCGGTTTCCGGAACGATGCGAAATTCGTGCGGGCCGAGCGCGTTGCCGGTTTCATTGCGCAATTGCTGCCAGATCGCGTCGATCTCGTCGGTGGTGACGTCGCTGTCAAAGAGCGCTGCGATGCGGCTATCGGCCCAGCGTTGATCGAGCGCCATGCCGGGCTCGCCAAAGATGGGTTGCTCGCCATCGCTTTCGGCGTGTAGATCGGCCACGTCAACGGCGAGCGCACCTGCGGCCATGAGCGCATCCGCAATCGCGTCGGCCGCTTCGCCCTTTACGGCGCCCGAAACTTCAATCCAAGAATTCATTGAGAGCGTTTCGGGCTACTTGCGCCGCTCAGCGAGCTTCGCCATACGCTGCTCAAGGTAATGAATCGAAAATCCGCCCTTCATGAATGCCGCGTCGTCCATCAATTCGCGATGCAGTGGTGCATTGGTTTTGATGCCCTCAACGATTAACTCCGAGAGCGCAATGCGCATCCGAGCAATGGCCTGCTCCCGAGTTGCGCCGTAGGAGAGTAGCTTGCCGATCATCGAATCGTAATTCGGTGGCACGAAGTAATTGCTGTAGACGTGAGAATCCACGCGGATTCCCGGGCCACCGGGCGGATGCCAATTGGTGATTCGACCGGGCGAGGGCACGAACGAATTTGGATCTTCCGCGTTGATGCGGCATTCAATCGCGTGACCGCGTTTGATGATGTCTTTTTGTCGCAGCGTCATCTTCATGTTCGCTGCGATTTTGATTTGCTCTTGCACGATATCGACGCCGGTGATGAGCTCGGTGACCGGATGCTCCACCTGCACGCGGGTGTTCATTTCGATGAAATAAAACTCGCCGTTTTCATAGAGAAATTCAA
>JAAFHR010000139.1:3278-8068 GCA_013298455.1 Betaproteobacteria bacterium
GCCGATTTTGGCAATGAGCTTTTCGGGAATGCCGGGGGCGGGCGCCTCTTCGATAATCTTTTGATGACGGCGCTGCATTGAGCAATCACGTTCGCCCAAATACACGGCGTTTTTGTGCTGATCGGCGAGGATCTGAATTTCAATGTGGCGCGGGTTTTGCAGGAATTTTTCCATGTAAACCGTGCCGTTGTTAAACGCAGCGAGCGCTTCGCCTTTGGTGAGCGTGACCGCGTTAATCAACGCGCCTTCGGTGTGAACGACGCGCATGCCGCGTCCACCGCCGCCGCCCGAGGCTTTGATGATGACCGGATAGCCAATCGAGCGAGCGATTTTGGTGATTTCGCGCGGATCGTCAGGCAGCGCGCCCTCAACGCCCGGCACGACCGGCACGCCCGCTTTTTTCATCGCGGACTTGGCCGACACCTTGTCGCCCATCAAGCGAATCGTTTCGGCACGTGGTCCGATGAACACGAAACCTGATTTCTCAACTTTCTCTGAGAAATCAGCGTTTTCCGAGAGGAATCCGTAGCCCGGATGAATCGCCTGTGCGTCCGTCACCTCGGCTGCGGCGATGATCGAGGGCACGTTCAAGTAGCTTTGTGCCGACGGCGCGGGGCCAATGCAGATGGATTCGTCGGCGAGCTTGACGTACTTCGCGTCTGCATCGGCTTCGGAATACACCACGACCGTTTTGATGCCCATTTCGCGGCATGCGCGCTGAATTCGAAGTGCAATTTCGCCACGGTTGGCGATCAGAATTTTTTCGAACATCACCGGCGGTGGCGTTCGTGAGGTGAGGGAGAGCGCCATTGTTTCGTCGCCCGTCTATTCGATCAACACGAGCACTTGCCCGTATTCCACGGCTTGCCCGGATTCGGCAAGGATCGCTTTGACTACGCCGGATTTATCCGCTTCGATCTCGTTCATCAATTTCATCGCTTCGATGATGCAGATCGTGTCGCCCACGGAAACGGTGCTGCCCACGTCGATAAACGGCTTCGAGCCAGGGGCAGGCGAGCGGTAGAACGTGCCAACCATCGGCGACTTGACGCCGTGGGCGGTGGGCTCGACCGGGGCAGCAGGAGCGGCGACCGGCGCTGCCACGGCGGCTGCGGGGGCGGCCACCGGCATCGGCGCCGGCGCCATCATTGGCGCGGCGTACTGCATCATCGGCATCGCCTGATTAGCGACCGTGCGGGTGATGCGAACTTTTTCTTCGCCCTCGGTGACTTCGAGCTCGGCAATGCCAGACTCTTGAACGAGTTCGATCAGAGTTTTGAGTTTGCGCAAATCCATGGGGAACGCCTCCTGTGACTGAATAGTGGTGTGCTACAGCTTAGATTTGTCTGTATGCGAGGTGATGAGGAGCCGCGCGCGCGAAAATCAGCGCGAGGTGTGCAATGGGTTTTTCCGACGCTTGACGTGGGATGAACGAAACGGAGCAGGTTTTGAGGCCAGAGAGGCGGTTGCCATCGCAGATTCGTACGCTTCGTCATCGCTTCACGGCACATTGGGCGCGCGAATTAGACGAAGTTGGAGTTGGAATGAGTTCAATTGTGCACGAAATCGAAATGTGTTGCTAGACGGCGACAAACATCAGCCGATATTTGGGCACTACAAATCGTTGGGCGTCTGTGCCGTTCGATAGCATCAGTGCCGTCATCCAGAGCGAATGGCTTATGAATCGAAAGCCATGATAAATGTGGCCTTGACGCACTTTTCATATTTTTTCGAAAAAGCGGCTGGATTTGCTATACGCCAATAAAAAACGCGCTTACAACGCTTAAGCTGTTGTCGAAAGACTCAAATTCAAAGGCGATTTGAACGGCTGCGAAACAAGCCGAATTTGCGCGACATTGATGGCACTTACGCCATGATGGTACGTATTTCGTCGTATTTCAATTTACCAACGCGGCGCATCATGACCGTATTCTGCGGCGAAAACACGATCGTAAACGGCAACACGCCCTGCGGATTGCCCATCGTTTTTACGGCATCAAGCCATGCCGGATCGGCCAAAAGTATTGGGTAATTGACCCCCAATTCTTTGGCAAACCGCTCCACCGCTGGCCGACGATCAATGGCGATCCCCACAAATTGCAAGCCTTTAGCGGCATATTCACGCTGAGCTTGCACAAATTCGGGCATTTCTTCGCGGCACGGCCCACACCAAGTTGCCCAGAAATTCACGATCAAGGTTTTGCCGCGCCAAGTCGAAACCGGCAGGGTCGAGCCCTCCAGCGACTCAAAACTCGCCGCGAGTAACCGAGCTTCATCGCCCTCAACCACGCCGCGATTCAACCACCAGTAACCGCCCAAGGCGCCCGCACCGCACGCCGTAACGCCTGCCGCGCCGAGCAGCAAGCCGCGCCGAGTTGACGACATCGTCATTGTGAACTCACTTGTTTCTTAAAAAGCGACGACAGCCCGGGCTTCGCCAATTCGTTTGGCAGCACGTCTTTTGCGCCTGATGCCAGCGTGAAGGTGCGTTTGGTCGGTGGATAACAAACGCCCGCCACCTCAGAACAGCCCTGATAAACAACGGTCAACTGCGTTTTTCCGTGACCCGATTTGGCATGACCTGCGACGATCGTGACCGGCCGATCAAACACCTTCACCCGACCAAACGACGGATCGTCCTTGGTTTTTCCGGCGGCGTTGGCGTCCTGTTTAAACGCGTCGATCAGCGCTGGTTTCTCATCGCCACGCTGAAATTCGAAACGATCCCGAAACAAATAATGTCCGGCAAGCACGTCAAATTTGAGCAACACACGGCCATCATGCATTGATGCTGTCGCCACGAATGCCTCATCCACCGGCAGCGGCGCGGGCGGTGGTGTTGGGCCGCTCGCCGTTGCAGCGCTTGAAAGGAGCGCCCAGCATCCCGCCGCGCAAAAACTGCGCAATGCGAACGCACGAATTCGTGTCATACCTGTCATACTTTCACCTGTGAAGGCGGCGCTTCCTGCGCTGCCAAACTGTAAGACCGCTCGAATCGTTCGAGCCGCACCGTTAAGCCGAAGGGAAGTTGCATGCCGCTCTTATTAATTGGAATTCTATTTGCGCTGCCGCTTTTGGATATTTATGCCACCCTTCGATTCGCTGAAGCGCTCGGCGTTCCCGGCTGGGCGCTATTTATTCCCGGCGTTTTGTTTGGTTGGGGCTTGATGCGCCGGGAAACCCGCACTCTAAAAGCCCGCTTCGTCGGCGCGGTGCAAGGCCTGTCGGTTGGCGGCATGGTGTTTGATAGCGGCCGCCGCATGCTCGCAGCGCTTCTGTTGCTGCTTCCCGGCTTTTTCAGTGATCTGGTCGCGCTGTTTTTGCTGTTGGTACCCAATCGTTCGATGAGCCCCGTCGGCGCAGCGTCGGGCTCTGTTGGCAATGTCGGTGTGTCGCAACCTGAAAGCCCACGCACGGGCACCGCTTCGGGCGCGACGGTCGACGGTGAGTTTCGTCGCGTGGAGTGATCTGGGGCGCGTTTTCTGTGGAGTTTTTCCAGACGCAGTAGCACGTCGACACCACCTCGAGAGAGTTCTTACACCGGCAACGCCGTAACCGTTCGGGCTGAGCTTGTCGAAGCCTTGGTGATGCTCGATCAACCCTTCGACAAGCTCAGGGCGAACGCGTGCGGAGCGAGAAGCGTTGACGCCCGATCCCTTTGGCGTTGTTACGTCGACTGATGCCCATGGTGCTCACCCAAGCCCGCCGCACGATGCGGATGCAAGCACTCCCCCTCTCCCGTCTCAATCTGAATCGTCGCATGATCGATTGCGAATCGCTCGTGTAATTCTTCGCTCATCCGCGCGAGCCATGCGTCACCCGGATGCCCCTTTGGGCAAACGACGTGCGCCGTGAGCGCGACGGCCTCTGTCGACAGCGCCCAGATGTGCAGATCGTGAAGCTCGCTCACCTCTGGTTGCTCGGTGAAGAACGCCTCAATCGACTTCGAATCGATATGCGCAGGCACACCGTCGAGCGATAAGCGCAACGAGTTCGACAGCAATCCCCACGTGCTCCACGCGATCACGAGGGCAATCGCGATGCTCACCACCGGATCGAGCCAGTACCACGCCGTGAAGCTCACCACGAGCGCGCTCACAACGACGCCAGCCGACACCGCCGCATCGGCCACCATGTGCAAATATGCGCCGCGCACGTTCAAATCAGATTGACTACCGCGCATGAAAAGCCACGCCGTGAACGCGTTGATCGCAATCCCCACAGCCGCAATCAACATCACCGGCGTCGTCGCAAACGTCTGCGGCGCGCTGATACGATGCAGCGCTTCCCACACGATCACACCCACCGCTACCAGTAACAACACCGCATTCGCCAGCGCCGCCAAAATCGAACTACGACCGAGGCCATACGAATGCTTCGCCGAAGGCTGCTTCCGAGACAACCACACCGCAAACCACGCGAGCAACAGCCCGATCACATCCGAAAAATTGTGCCCCGCATCCGCAATCAACGCGAGCGAATTCAACCACCAACCCGCAATCGCCTCGATCAACGCATAGCTCACATTGAGCGCAATGCCAATCGCAAACGCGCGGTCATAGGTTGCGGGTGCGTGCGAGTGGCCGTGGGCGTTCTTATGCGCGTGCGGCTCGTGGGTGTGGTGGGTGTGGTGGCCTTGCAATTGGGGGAAGCGACGTGCGTTAGATCGTGAGAAGACTAACGGTAACACGATAGCGTGGCACCCGCGCGAGCTTCGCCCCATTCAAGACCGTTCGTTCAGCCGCGTGTCGGCGCGGACTTGGCCGCGCTTAGCTGGCCTTCCGCTTCAC
>JAAFHR010000014.1 GCA_013298455.1 Betaproteobacteria bacterium
TTATCGACGAATCGTGGTTTTCGGCGTCGCGCGAGCTGCCATTCCCGGCCGCATCAAGCCGCAGCGCGGTGCAGTTTGGCACAATGACAAGCTGATTTTTCGCTGGGCAAGCCATGTTTCCGTACGACCGATTTGTAAAGTTTGAAGAGTTAACCAGTTTGCTTCGCGCGGCCGTCGACGCGCACCCAACGCTCGCCAAAATGGCGCCGATCGGTTCGAGCTTTGAGGGTCGCCCGATTTGGGGCATCACGATCACCAATTCAGCCACGGGCGAGGCTAGCGACAAGCCCGCGTTTTACGTTGACGCCAACATTCATGCGACCGAGCTCTCCGGCTCCGTCGCTGCGCTCAAACTCATCGACGAGCTGCTCAGCAATCATGGCAAGCGCGACGACATCACAAGGCTCCTAGACACCCGAACGATCTACGTGATTCCGCGCGTGAATCCAGATGGCGCTGAGTGGGCGATGGCGGATAAACCGAAGTTCATTCGCTCGTCAACGCGCCCCTATCCTTACAACGAAGATTATGTTGAGGGCTTAGAGGCGGAAGACATCGACGGCGACGGTCGCATTTTGATGATGCGCATGAAAGACCCGAACGGCCCTTGGAAAAAGCACGCGAGTGAGCCTCGCTTGATGGCGCGACGTGATCCGATTGAGAGCGGCGGCGAGTACTACCGCATCGTGACCGAAGGGCGTGTGAAAAATTACGATAAGTTCAACTTGCCGGTGAACTCACCGAAAGAAGGCCTCGACCTGAATCGAAATTTCCCCGAGCAATGGCGCAACGAATCGCTGCAATTTGGCGCGGGAGATTTCCCCACGTCCGAGCCCGAGGTTCGCGCCTGTGTTGAATTCATCAATGCACATCGAAACATTTGCGGCGGCTTGTTTTTTCATACGTGGAGCGGCGTGTTGTTGCGCCCCTTTGGCACCAAGGCCGATGATGAAATGCCTGCCGAGGATTTATGGGTGTTTCAGACGCAAGGCAAAAAGGGCGAGGAGCTCACGGGCTACCCAGCGATCAGCGTGTTTCATGAATTCAAATATCACCCGAAAGAAGTGATCACCGGCACGCAGGATTGGCTCTACACCGAGCTTGGATCGTATGCGTGGGTGGTAGAGATTTGGTGCCCCATGCGCGAAGCGGGGATCACTGGCTACAAGTACATCGATTGGTTCCGCGATCATCCCGTTGAAGACGATCTGAAGCTACTGAAGTGGACGGACGAGACGCACAAAGGCAAAGGCTACGTCGATTGGTACGCGTATGACCATCCCGAGCTAGGCGCTGTTGAATTGGGCGGCTGGGATCGCTTCCACACGTTCAGCAATCCGCCACCGCATCTGATGGAAAAAGAAGTCGGCAAATTTCACGACTGGATCATTTTCCAAGCCCTGATGTCACCGAAGCTCGAACATCACTCCACCGAAGTGATCTCACTAGGCAATGATCTGTGGCGCATCGATTTCGGCGTGCACAACACCGGTTATCTGCCAACGGATGTGAGCAAAATCACTCGCAAAAACAAAATTTGCCGAGGCGTGATCGGCGAAATCGAATTGCCCGAAGGCGTCACACTCGTCGAAGGTAAGGCGCGGATCGAAGGCCTACAGCTCGAAGGCCGCAACAACGTAGGCACCCTCGCCTCATTCTTCCCCGCAGGCAACGCCACGCAAGATCGGCAGCGGTTTACGTGGATTGTGAAGGGGAAAGCGGGAGCGGAGATTGCTCTGGTGGCGCGGCATGATCGGGCGGGGCGGGTAGCGCGGAGCGTCCGCTTAGGCTAGTCGTGCACGTCGCTTGTCTTTGTTGCCGCTCTGTGTGTTTCTAGAAACTCGCGAAGCGCGGCGAGCGGCGCGGTGTCGTGCAAGGCAACGTGCTTCCGCTCAAACAGTTTTTGCTTGATCTCCATTAGTCGCTCCGGCGCTAGGCAGAGCTCAATCACTCGCTCTACATACTGCGGAACACTCTCGACGATGAGCTCGTCGATGTTCATCAACTGGAGCATTCCGAGCGTCTGACGTCCTCGCATGAACGCGCCTGGCAAGGTCACTACGGGCAGCCCGACGGACACGCTATCAACCGTTGTTTGCCCGCCCGAAAAACCGAAGCTGTCGAGCGCTAAATCCATCGAACCCAACACTTGCAGAAACTGTTCACGCGGTCGCTCGCCGTGACACACCGTGCGTACCACTGGGTTGATGCCAAGTGGCTGCCAGATCTTTTCGAGCATTCCCACGAAGGCTTCGTTGGGGGTGGCGCGTTCAGCGTGAAAGTAGTGCAACTGTGCGTTAGGCAGGCGATGCAGAATCTCGCCTACGGCCTCGACAAACGCGGGACTCCATTTGAATATCGATTGGGCGCAGATGAGTCGCAGTTTCGAGCCGCTTCGATCGGGCTGCGGCCTAACTTGATCGATCACGGGAAAGCACGTTCCCATGCCGGGAAGCAGGTGTAGCGGCTCAGCGTACGCCGCCTGCGAGTCAGCGGGCTCGGCGGCAGCAAAGGAGAGGTAGCCATCTACCGTACTGAGCGCAGTGCTCACGGGATGCCCCCACGCGGCATACTGGCGCGATGCGAGGCGCGTGGCGGCGAGCGCGGCGATCAGCGGCTCCATACCGATTTCTGGATAAATCAGCACATCATTGTCGTCGTCGACGATTTGCTTTGCGATGGTTACGTAACTGCTGATTTGGTTTTCGTAACGATGGTGAATGTGCACACGCTCGCCAACGCTCGCGGTGACGCCGTCCTCTCGCCCGGCCGAGTAAAGCGCAACGCGAGTTGCAGAACTCAATGCTGTGCCGATCCACGAAGCGAAGTAGTTGTATATCGTGCATTCGCGCAAATGGGCAGTGACGAATCCGATGCGCAGCTCGCCTGCGGATCGCTGACGGGTCGCTGAGGCGTTGAATGACGTTTTGAGCGCAGTGTTGCCGACTAAGGTTGTGACAATAGTGGCCCAAAGTCGCTGAAACGGCAGATCATCCTCGCCGTGATAGGCAAGAAAAAACGGCATACGAGTCAGGATGGACACATCGCAGCGCTGAGCCTGCGCGCAGGCCAGAATCCATTGCATCTCCTGAAACAGTCGGGCTCGCCATGCACTCCGTACAGTCGTCGACGCGAAAATCTCCGGAATAGCGAGCGCTGCATCAAGTAGCGCGCCATCTAGCGACAACCCTAGGCGCGACGGGCTGGGGGTCTGCACGGGGTCAGCAGACAAGGGTGTGAGCTCCACAGCGCGGCGGATACACCTGCGAATCGCCGACGACGACGCTGGAAACTGTTGATGCGTTCGCTGGCAAAGTTGCAGCGCCTCTGCGTGACGGCGCTGCTTCAGCAAATAGCGATCGATGGTCTCGCTCAACAGCAACGAAGCCGCCGGATCTATCCCCGAGCTCGTCAGCTCGGTCTCGATCACGCCTAGCTTTTGCGTATGCTCCGCCGCGCGAGCGAACATCTCCCAATACCGCAAAACCTGAGGGTTGCTGCGAACGAGCGCTTGAAGCGTCACGAGTGCGAAATCGAACTCGTTACAGTCAAGCGCAAGTTGGCTAGCAAGGGCTAGCGTCGCAGCGGAGGTTGTCGGGCCAAGCGGTGGCGTTCTCAGAAACGCAAGGGCCGCATGCGGCCCGCTGCGTTGCAGTTGAACGAGCGCCTCAATGCGACGCATTTCATCGCTTCGCCGAAGCGTGTTTGGCAGCGAAGAAAGGGCACTCATCACGCCCTGCAGATCGCCGGATCGAAGCTTCGCGAGCAGTTCGGCAGCGGTCATTGACTCGCGGTAACTGGTTGCGTTTGTGGGCGAGACAAACCCGTCACGGCGCGAGCAATGCGTTACTCGAAGCTTTTGCGGGCCGACAACACAAAGCCCTTTACGCCCGCCTTAGCCTCGGAGCGAATCACAGCGTCTTCAATGATGAAATTGCCAAGCCCAGCCTTGGTACAGCATTCCAGAACGTAGTCGCGGCGGTGCGCGTAGCGGTAGTTTGGCAGGAGCAGGTAGTCGTCTGCGACGTTTTCATCCGTTTGTTCAAAGGTGGCAACAAAAACGCCACCTGGCCGCAAAATTCGTGCGATATCTGCCAAAGGTTGCCCGAGCGTACCGATGTAGATGAACACGTCGCATGCAGTGATCACATCGTAATGATCTGACGGCGTCTCGCGCAGCGCGTCGAGAATATTGACGTGATGAAATCGATCATAAACACCGTGCTTCGCAGCTTGTTCGATCATTTTGAGCGACAGATCCACGCCAATCAAGCTGCCTTTGGGTTTGCCCAAATAAACGCCCAAGAGTCCGGTGCCGCAACCCAAGTCCAACACGTTGCAATCAAGCGTAGGGAAGACAGCTTTCACCAGAGAGCTTACTTTTCGTGGCATCCGATAGCCCAGCGTTCCGACCAGGTGCGAATCGAAGGTGTCAGCGTAATCGTCAAAAAGTGAACGATTGAGGATCTCTGGTTGGCGCTCGGGCGTTTGTCCGGTGGCGACCGCGAGATAAAACGCGTAGGTTTCCGACTCAGGAAACTCAGCTACGAGCGCAGAGAAGCGCTCCGCTGCCTCGCCGTTGCGGTTCAACCGGAGGAGCGTTTGCCCGAGCCCCGAGCGCGCTAATTCGTCGCTCTGGTCGATCTCCAATAAGGCCCGAAACGACTGCTCGGCGCCTTCGAGATTGTTCTTTGAAAAACGGTTGAATCCAAGGGCGCGGAGCACCGTCAGGTCACTCGGATTCAGGTTTTGCGCGGCGATCAGAAATTGCTCTGCTGCATCGAAGTCTCGAACTTCGTTTGCAATCGACACACCGCGTTCCAACCACTCGCGATTGCTGGGCTCTATCTCGATGGCACGCTTTGCGTTCACGATGGCCTCTGTGCGCTCGCCCGTGCGCGCCTGTAGCCGCGCGCACTCCATCAACGCTGGCGGCCACATGGGGGCCATCCGAATTGCGCGCTTTGCCGAATCCAACGCGGCCGGCAAGTTGCCGGCCGTTTCAGCCAACATGATGCCAGTCAAAAAGACTCTAGGGTCGTTGGTTGCCCGCGCACCGAGCGCGGTCAATCTCGATGCGGCCGCGGGGAGCGTACCGCTTTGAATCAATGCTTCAATCGACAGCAATTCGGCGAGAATTGGGTCTGATGGCTGGGAGGGGACTAGAGTTGTCTGCATATCGAATTCGCTGTTTGTGGCTCAATTATCCCGTACTCGTTGGCCGGCGTCCGAAGGGTGGCGGCGGGGATTTGCTGCGTCACCACTTGTCGCAGGAAGCCGCAGCAGTTAGATGTTCGGTTCGCCGCCAAAAACTTAATCAGTGCGACCGCTCATGAGCCCTGACTTAGTGTCGGTTTTGGTTCGGAGCACTAACCGCACCACCCTTGATCGGGCGCTCGACTCCGTTGCGGCGCAAACCTATCCCGCTGTTGAAATTGTCTTGGTGGCGGCCTCGGGTGGTGACCATCCACCACCACCAGATCGTTGGCGTGGTCGACCTATTCGTTTTGTTGCCTGGCCAACACGTTTATCACGCTCGGCGGCTGCCAACGTCGCGTTGATGAATGCGACTGGCGTTTACCTAAACTTTCTCGATGATGATGACGAGCTGTTGCCGACTCACCTTTCAACGCTTGTGGAAGCGCTGCGAGCGGCATCGCCCGTGCCCGGCCAGTCGATGCAGCTTGCCTATGCGCAGACCCGCGTTATCGACAGCTTAGGTGCGGATGTAGGGATCCTTGGAGAGCGAACCCACCCGTTGCTTTTGGCTCAACAGAACTCTTTTGCCATCCATGCGGCGCTCTTCTCTCGGAAGCTCATCGCCGACGGCGCAAACTTTGACGCTCAATTGGATGTGCTCGAAGATCAGGATTTCTTTCTAAACTGTGCGACGCGCTGCCCGTTTATTTTTGTACCGCAGGTAACGAGTGTTTGGCACGCCTTTGTGGGCGATTCCGGCGCGAGCTATGGTCAATCCGCGAACGCAGAGAAAGTCGAGCGAGCACGCCGACGGATCGCCGAAAAATGGAGTGCAGAGATAACCTTATGGGGCCGGGAACCAGCCGGGCTGTTGCTACTCGCCGAGCGGCTTGCCAAGGCTGGCCAATGGACAGCCGCCCGATCAACTGTCGCTCGCCTCTCGATCGTGAACTGGAAAGATCAAGTTGATCGCTCTCGATTTCTGGCGCTGTGCGAGCGGCTTGCTCTTGCTGCGCCGCAGTGAGCGTAGGATCGGGCAAGCGACTTTTTGAGGCGAACTAGGGCTTTGCGGCCGACTTGCTTCGCTCTCGCTCTGCCTGCATCAACTGTGCGGCTTCGTCGGGCGTTTTGCCTTCACGAACCGCTTTCATGCCGATGGCCTTCAAACGATCCAAGAGTGCGGGGTCTTCGGTCTTGTTCGAGGTGTCGTATTGCGGCGCCCACTTAATGTCGTTATCACCCACCTGCACCGCAGAAAAGGCGTCGCGACGAGCGACGTTGCCGAAGTCTTTGAGCACTTTCTCGGTCAGATCTACCGCAACTTCCTCGAACGGCTTGAGCCGGGCAGGCTTGCGGTCATTCAGACGAATCACTAACAGTCCAGCCTGTGTGGCGATGGGCTCAGAGACCTCACCCACCTTCATGTTTTCGAATACGACTTTACGAAGTGCTGGATCGGCTTGCGGGCGAAACGCAGAAAACGTAGGCGAGCGTTTACCTTCGCGGATCGCGGCATCATCGCTGAGTTTTTTCGCTAGGGCTTCGAATTCGGCAACAGTTTTGACTTTTTTCGCTTGAGCCGAAGCCTTCACCGCTAAGTTGCTCGCAGTTCGCCAGCCACGAGTGAACGAATTGAGAAGGATCACGCTGATGCTCGCGGATTCTGGCTCGGTGTACTGTTGCGGATTCGCGAGGTAAATCTCCCTCGCGCGCTGCTCCACCAAGGCTGGCTGCTCGTAGAGCCGCTGTAAGCTTCGCCGCTCCGCGATATCCAGGCCAGCTTTCACGCGATTAACGAGCTGCTGGTACGCCAAGTAGTTTTTTTCGTCTTCAGAGTACTGGCGCGCGGTCTCAGCCGCAACCCAGCTCTCGAGACTAAGGCGCTCGCGAGCTAATCCTCGAACTAGCTCCACGTCGGCGAGGTCCGCAGCTTGTCGAGTTGGCGCGGTCATAAAGAGCGCCGCGCGAATCTCCGACACTTCCGCAACGGGGGCTGCCACGGCCGCGGCGCCCGCTACCGGTGTGCGTCGCTCTGCGACGACCGACGGGTTTGCGAGTGTTGTACTGGCCGTCACTATCGCTAACAAACCCAGCAGCCAAGGCGCTCTCTTAATGGTCACGTTGCTTATTCCTATTGTCATCAGCTGGAGGATCCCGAAACCGCCGTGTTGCATGTCTGTCCTGAGATTCCACCACATTGAATAACTCGGAAGTTGATCCAGAAGGTGGTGCCGTAACCATCAGGGACAAAAAACACGTCAGCATCGCCGTTGTACGCATCGTACGCTTGGCGGCGTTGGCTGCCGATATAGGCGCGCACGAACCCCTCGGCTCCGCCCGTTCCGAGGGCGGGCTCTGTTTTCATGCGAATTACGTCGCTGGAGGTGAAGTCGCCTCGACACTTAGAGATGACAATTTCCTTGAACGCGCCGATGTCCACCACCCGATGCTCAATCCCAACCTGCGCTGCGGAGCCGACGATAGCCATCAGGTCGGTTCCGCTCACTTGCACAGAGAAAACATCGTTGGTTTTCAGAGGGTAGAAGCGCAACGTCATACCTCCCGAGCTGTTCTGCGGCAACCGGGTGAGTGAGTTTTGATAAGTTGCGCCGCGATCGGAGCAACTCTGCGGCGCCGGAGCTGCGCTGTAGACCAATCGCGTCGCGTGGTTATCAGGGGCGTTGTCGAGCACCGGAACTCCGACCACTTCGACGGCAATTTTGTCGATCGCGGTTGAACTGTTGAGCGTCGCAGTGCAGGCGGTGTCATTTGATCCGGGCGCACAAACAACAACGGCACTCGTCGAATTCGACGCGACCGAGCTCACAAACGGCTTCTTAATCGTTTGTGGGGTAGCGTTACCCGTGTAGGTCACTGTGACTTGACACTCGGTTGGAGCGCTGGCGTTGGCAGCCGGAACAGCGACACCCGTGTTGTTGGTCAATGAGCAGGACAGCGTCAGCGGCTGCGAAGCGGTGGGCAGCTGAGCGGCTGTGACGCTTCCCGCTGCCGGTGCAACGAAGTCATAGAACGTCGGGGTGACTGCGGGCGCCTTTGCGCATCCGGTGCCACTCATGCCATTCGCGCAAGCAGAGCCGCTGTCAACGTCGGACTTCAAAACTACTGTCACCACTTGCCCCACACCGCCCGAGCCCGCGATTGCTCTGAGCGGCACAGCGAGCTGGATGGCGGGCGTAACCGCTAGCGCACCGGATGATTGAATATCGCATCTCACTCGTTGCGGGTTCGACCCACCAACCACCGTGCACGTTGATGGCGCCGATGAATCCAAAACCAGTCCCGTCGGGAGGTTGAGCGTAGCGACCAAAGGCCCGGTGTACGGGGTTGCCGGCAACGGTAGCGAGCTGACGGTGACCTGCCAGGAGGCAACCCCACCCACCGCAAGCGACGTGGTGGGAGCAGCAATCGCCACCGATACCTCGGCTGGCGGCACGACGCTCACCACTTGCTGTGCAGAGATCAGCCGATCCGTCGATGCGGCCGGGGTTCCAGTGTGTGTGTTGACACACAGTGAGGTGTTGTAGCTGCTCGTGCTGAAGCCCTGTTTAAGGACGCAAACGCGAACGGCAGTCGTCGCGTAGAGCAAATTCGATGGCAAGGTGCGTGACACCGTCAGTGCTGTATTGGCTTGCAAGGTGCGCAGCTCGCCTGCACTTGAGTCGATGATGGAATTCGCCTCAACGACTTTCCAAACGCGATTGGCTGCGGCAACAGTTGCATCTGCAATTTCGTAGTAGACGAAAACATCGCCTGAGGTGCTTCCGGGCCGGATCGTTGTCTGGATCGTCGCGGGACTACCGAGTGTGAGCTGCGCCGCATCGATCGCAGCGACCGCGAGGTTCACTCCCGCTGGCGGTTGCACCACCACGTCTGGCGTCATCAAGATGCCGGTCGAGACGCCGGTAAATCCGTTTGCCGTTGCAATAATGAACGTCGTCACAGGCGTTGCGCCGCTCGCAGCGCTACCGGAAACGTTGCATCTGCAAAGCTCTGTTGACGAGGGTGGAATCGAAACACCAGCACTTGCCGTTGACGGTGAACAGCTAATTGAGTAACCGCTCGCTGCTGGCGAGGCACCACAGGCCAAGCCGGACGCAACGGCGCTTGTGCTGTTGTTGCGTACGGAGAAGCTGAATGCGCCAGACAGCGGGATCGCGCCGGGTTGTTGAACGATCGACAAGGTAGCGGGACTTTGCGGCGCATTGAACGGCACTTGTACGGTGCCAGCACTCAGGATGCTCGGGGAAGTGCACGGCGCACCTGCAGAGATCCCGGAGGCTCTTGTTGCACAGATTCGCATCTCAACACTGCTCCCGCTAATTGCAGATTGCGGGAGAGAGAAGGGCGCGCCGAAGGTTACCGCACTCGCACCGGAGACCTGTTGTACCGCGACACGGCCGTCGACAGCGGCAGAGGACCAACCGCCCGACGCGTTCTTGTACTCCGGGTAAAAAGCGGCACCTACCAGGACATTGCCGCTCACGTTAGTGACTTCAAAGCGAAGTTCGCCGGTGATTACCCCGCCGTTCACCGTTGCACTGCCTGTATCGATCCTCAAGTTCGCGGGCGGCGTAAAGCCGACGGCACTATCGTCAACCACGCGCACTGTAAACGTTTGTGACGCGGAGTCGACAGCGCTCAAGCCCGTCGCGGTGGCTCTGGCGACCAAGTTGTAAACGCCGGCGGTGCTCGCTGCCGTCTTTCTCGCTACACAGGTTACTCGCTGTCCGGTCGCCAAACTTGCAGGCGTGGTGGGTGTACAAGATTGAGTGAATCCGTCCGTGGGTAGTCCTGTCAACGCGCACGTCACGTTTTGTAGGCTTTGGGTGCCCGTGTTTTCACAGACATAGGTGACCTCTGCCGTGGTGTCCGCTGGGGAAACAGTGTTCTTGTTGAGCGTTAGGATGACAGAGGCAGCAATTGCAGCTGGCGGCGCCGAAACGCTAAGCGATGTGGTCGCTGCAGCGGTAGTCGTTGTTTGGTTCGTAGCTGTGGCGGTCACGTTGATGACCTGATTGACCGCAGTTGCGCTTTGCCCGGAGAGCGTGCAATTAAAGCTCTGCCCTGGAGCTAGCGAACTGGGCGGCGTTGCACATTCAAAGCGAAATCCTGCAGGTACTGGGTTCGCACTGCACTGCGGATTGGTAGCGGCCTCGGTGCTTGAAGCAGAGTTGGCGCAGCGAATGATTTGCGACAGTAATGTATTTGCCGCAACCGTGTACTCAGTCGCCAGATCTTGAACGCGCATTTGTACTGTTCGCAGCGGTGCGGGCAAGATCAAGGTGCTACATGAAACGTGAGGTGCACCTGCGCCCGTACAGCCCAGCGGTGAATTGGTTACCCCAAGGCCCTGCTCGGTCGTGGCACTCAGCCCGATTCTCCGGTCTGTCAAGCTTCGCGGGTTGTAAGCCCCGGTGACCGCAACATTGATCACAGCGTCAATGGCGGTGGCAGGGCGTCCGAGCGTACATTCGACGATGGTTGTTCCCGTCTTGGAATTGAGCGTCGCTTTGCACGCTGTTGGATCGAAGGTGCTAGCTGAGACGTAACTAATGCCTGCCGGAAGCGCGAAGCGAACCATCGCTTTTGTCGGGAAAGTTCCTGTAGGCCAAAGCGACGGAGCGACGATGACCGCGCGAATGCGCAAACCTGAACCCGCAGCCGGGGGCGCAGTAACAGGTTGAAGGTTGCTGTCCGTCATCGACACTGACGTCGTGTAGAGGGCGTAAGCGTCCGGAGCGCAGGCGCGAGCCTGTTCGTTCGTCCACTGGCCGGTTCCATCGTTAACTTGGCGATCAACCTCATCGAAGTCCGTTAGGAAGCGATGCTGCGGTTTTTGGTCGGCAAGGGGGCGCTGTGGTGCGCCGGCAACTTGCTTCAGCACTCGCCATACGGGCGTTGAGCCTGCAGGGCATTGGCTAGCGTCCACCGGAAAGCCTGCCGCGTCTGTGCCTGTGAGCAACGTCAATCTGCCGCCGCTTTCACCATCTCGACAAGCAATGCGAGGCGTCTTATTGATGAAGTTGTCCACTACCAACGCCACTTCCGACGAAAGGTTAGTGTAGAAATGACTTACGTTTCCCTCGTCCGGAAGCAAAATTTTGAAGCGATTTACCGCAGTACCAGTCGCAGTCGCCGGGTCGAGAAGGGCAATTGAAAACCCCGTTCGTTCCCAAAGCGTTGTTTGGCGATCAAGCGTCGTGATCTCTTCTTGGCACGACGTGATGAAGTGATTTCCTGCAACCGCGGTGCTTGCTTTGCCGCGATACTCAATCATCCGAGGGGCGGGCGTGCAGACTCCGGGGGCCGGAGCAACGCAAGACTGTGAAGCGGTGTTTGACTGCGCAAACGTTGAGCTCGAGGAGAGCGCTAACGCGGACAAACCTAACAACAAAAGTTTTCGCAAGGTCGTTAAGGGGGCTGCTGAAGCAACTTTGCAATCGCCGGATGTTCCGAACATTTTTTTCCAATTCATCTATGTAACTTCCTCGTCACGTTCTTCCACCCGGAGCTTTGTGCGCAAAAACTGCCAATTATTCTGCTTTGTACGAGCCATTGTCCGCTTCGCGCGTTGCACGAAGTCGCGAAGGCCTTTAGGTAAGTCGGTCTTTGAGCGTCTGCGATTGTAATCTGGGCGGCGGCGTCCGACGCCATTGAGTCGGCTAGGCGGCTACGAAGCTCGGATTGACGAACCTAAATTCGTTTGGTCCGCCGCCTGAGCGAGGCGGGTCAAATCGTTGAGCAGACTGCGTGTCGAAGATGGGCGTGGAACGCCTAACGAATCGTCCGTATCGACGCCTGCGCGCTGGCAGTGGGCGGATAGACCATCAAGGACGCGTTGCTCTGATCGCGCTACCAAGGCAATTCGGCGTCGTTGAATTCCATCAAATTCAGATTGATCGGCAAAATCGCAGCCGTCGTCTTGGAAGTTCGCTGCCGGAGTACGGGCGCTCCCGTGTTGCCGTTCGCATCGCGCATGAGCGGAACAAGCTTGTTCGCGCTCTGCGAACTTACACAGCTATTAGGCACCGCCGCGTTCACATGAATTCGCTTGCCGGAAAAACAAAAACGGGCCGAAGCCCGTCTTTGTTTCACAAACCCGACTAGCGGGTAGCGAATTTAGTTTCCACGTGCTGGCGAGAACGAGCGCGTGTAGGTCAGGTTGACGCTGCTCTGATAGTTGTTCAGAGGTTGGCCAGGCGTTGCAACGGTAACGCGTGCGTTTGCAACAGAGAAACCGATCACTGGCAAGCCAACGAAGGTCACTGTCGTTCCCGAAGCGCGAGTCGTCGACCCGTCGAGCAGGCTCAAACCAGCAATGGTTGTGCCTTGGATACCTGCAAGGGCGTTCGTGCCGATGAAGGTCATTTCCATCCAGCCGCCTTCTTTGTTGGCTGCTTGGTATGCGTTCAGGAACAGCGCATTGTTCGAAGCCATCACGACGCTTGCGCCGTCTTTCTTCGATGCTGGAGCGAACGAAATCACGTTGGCTTCAACAGGCAACGCTGGGATACCAGGCGTTTGACCGACTGGAGGTGGCGAGAAGCCCAAGCATTCTGGACGGCCGGCGTTTGCTGGATCATTACAACCCGTCAGCGACTGACCCTCTTCACGATCCCATGTCGACAGACGAACGTTTTCGAGCGCGTTGCCGTTCTTCGGATTCCACAATGAAGTGAAAGGAGGAATCGCTGCGGTCGAAGTCGTTGCGCCGAGGATGTCGGTGCGATCTACGTAGAAGTGCTTAGCTGGGAACGTAACGACCCAATCCGTGCCCAACGAAAGGTCGTTGGTGTAGGCGTATTCGCCAGAAACCTTAGCAGACATCAACGTTGCAGATACTGCGTTGGCGCGTGCGATGCGACCAGCTGACGTCGATGCAGCGGCACCGCAGGTCGTACCAGCCACATTCGACATGTTCGCTACCACAACTTCGCTTGACGAAGAAACAGCTGCGACGCACGACGAGTGATCAGCAAAGTTTGGGTTCTGGCCAGCTGGCGTGAAGATCGTGCCGTCACGACCGAAACCATTCAAGGCTGTAGCGTTTACCGCAGTCGCCATGCCTTGGTTGCCGGTGGCAACGTACGTCACCGCGCCGAACAAACCGCCTGAAGGAGCACGGTTTCCGCGAACCGTTGGGTCTACAACGTTCGAAAGTGGAAGCTTCTTAACGTCTGTTGCCGACTGACCGCAGGTTGGTACACCTTTGGAGTCATGCTTGAGCTCAGGGTACATCGACGCGCTGGTTGGAATCGTCGCCATTTCGATGATTTCAACGTAGCCTTCGAGCGTACGGTCTAGGGACTGAGGACCAGCAACGGCGTTCGAACCATGCAGATCGCTTGCGTCACGGGCTTGGTATTCGAAGTTGAAGAAGTCAACTGCGTAGCTACCGCCACCAAGGTTCGTCCAAGCAGTTTTACCTGGATCGGTACAGCTGTTGTCGTTTGTGATCAAACGTGAGCCGGTACCAGCTACGTTAGGGCTAACGCCACCCGTCCACACATCCCATGGCGAGAGGTAGAGGTTGAAGTCGAGCACGTCGCGTGAGTCTTTGGCTTCACGGAAACGAACCTTAACGACTTTGCCCTGATCCGTTGTGTTTACAACAGACAGCAGCGAAATGTTGTTACCGCGCGCCGTGTAGTACGGGTAAATCAGGGCTTCGCCCAAACCCTCGGAGCTAACAGCGACCGCGCCAGCTGAGCCAGCAAATGCAATCGCTCCGGATGCCACGAGTGCGGCGGCGAGCGTCTTTTGTTTTAGAGATTTCATTCTTACAGTTACTCCTCAATTGAGTCGTTATATCAATAGAACCAACAGCGATTTGTTCTTGAGCGCCTATCGTGCCACAGCTTTCGCAGGTTGACCGAGACGCCCTTAAATTTTTATCGTTCAGTACGAAGTGTATCGAGTTTTTATTGCCTTAGCAACCATGCGTCGCCTTTTTCAACGATCCAAATCTCTCGTTGCACAATTGGCACAGTCCGGGAGCCGACCTTCGGAATGTTGAGCTCCATCATGGCGATCATGGAGATAGAGCACGACTGAGATTGACATTCAGCCGCCTCGATCGTGGCGCTTTGGAATCGGTTGCTGGTCAGCTGCGAGTTGTAGAGCGCTTTCGAGACAAAAGCTTGGCTCGCAGCGCTCAGAAGCTCGTAGCTTTTGTCGAATTCCTTCGTGGCGATCAGGTTCCATCGCAATTGCGCTCGAGCTTTGACGCGGTCTACCCAAAACGCGGGGTTATCGCTCAGCGAAGGAGGGTTTTTCAGCGGCTCTAAGGCGAGCACCGCTGCGGCGGCTTCCGCGGAAGCCGCCGCGACAGGAGCCGATGGCGCAGCGTTTACTGCGGGCAATGGGCTCGAGGCCGCTGTTTGAGCGGAAGCCACACCGCATACCCAGAGGGATAAAAGCACGCCAATCGATTGTTGCGTGAGTAAGTTTTTAAGTTTCATGTGTTGTTTTTTTGCTACAAGTGATGGGGTATCTGAACCGACAACGCCCATAACGACTAAGGTTTACTTTGAATTTCCGTCAGTTGGGGATGAAGCGTTGCTTTGGGTCTTCATGCTCATGTCCAGTGCTCGAATCTGCTCCCGAAGGCGCTGACGATCGTCGCCACTAGTCGGTAGTTCTTTGGTGGAGGCACGGGGAACAAATCGCTCAATGCTCTCTAGGCTGCGACGAAGCTCATCGACTGCCTTTCGGGCTTCGTCGGCGCCGTCCAGAATTCGGGGGGTGATCAACATGACCAGTTCGGTTCGGTTGGATTGCCATTTTTGACTTCCAAATAACCCGCCAACTACCGGAACGGATGACAACAACGGCAATCCGGAGGATGCGTTTCGACCGCCGTCCTGAAATAAACCGCCCATCAGCATGGTGTCGCCGCTCGTCACCATCACGTTTGTGGCTGCGGAGCGCCGCTTGATCGGTGGATTCGGATTGCCTTCAGCGGCAACGCCAGCATCACTGATTTCTTGCTGTATTTCCAGAAAGATCGTGTTGCCGCTCACTCGCGGCGTGAAATTGATGTTGATACCGGTGTTGATGTACTGGAAGGAATCGACGGTCGTGTTCCCAACGGTGTTGGCGGTAGAGCTCTGTGTACGCACAGAAATTTGATCACCGGCCGAGAAGGTCGCCTTTTGATTTTCAAGCGTAATCAACGTGGGCTGCGCTAGGGTGCGGACTTGGCTGCGATCCTCAGAGAGTTTCAAAACCGCTTTGATGGCATCGGTTTTGCGCCACGTGTAGTTGAAACCACCGGCTAGCAATTGCCCAACGCCGTCCTTGGAGGTCAGACGGTTGCCACTGTCCGTTGGTTTTCCCTCGAAATACGCTTGCAAGCCAAACTGAAATTCTCCGGTCAATGAGACTTCGGCGATTTGCACTTCGATGGCGACTTGTTTGGGCGGGATGTCGAGGCGACGGATCACGGCTTCCAGCGCGTTGTACTCGGCTTGCGTGGCCACAATCAAGAGGGCGTTACGATCTTTGTCGGCAACGATCGTCGTGTTTCGGGGCAACGACTGCCCGCCCGCGGCAGCGCCTGCGCCAGCAACTGGACGGATCTGCGTGGTGGCCGAAGGGTTGCCACCAGCGTTACCCGGTTGAACAATGCTCTGCCCCGGAATCGGATTCACGGGCGCGCCAATCGTACTTGCTGTTTGTCCGGGCGCAACCTGCGCTGCGGGATTGACTGGCCGCCCGGAGAGCGCCGCTTGGAGCACCGGTTGCAACTTTTCAGCTTGGTTGTACTGCAGGTTGTAAACGAAGAGTTTCTGGCCTGCGCCCGAATCGGCACCGCCTGCATCGAGTTTCTCAATCCAGTACTTGGCTTGCTCAATGATGCTCGCTTGCGGTGATACGAGCAAAATCGCATTCATCCGCTCGATCGGTACAACGCGCAACAGCCCACCAAACGGGTTAACTGGGCCGCCAGTAATCTTTTCGTAATCTGCGACTACGGTCTTAACATCGCTACTTTGCAAAGTGATCAATGCAAACGATGCCCCTTTGAGCAAATCAACGTCAAACATCCCGGCGATTTCAAGCAATCGCGCGGTGCTCGGCTGGTCGGCGGAGATAAAGATGATGTTTCGGAGCTCATCGACACGAAGCGACGCAGCAGCATCGCGCGCAAATGGCTCCATCACCCGGAGCAGCTCTTTGGCTCCGATGTGACGAACGGTGTAGATCG
>JAAFHR010000140.1 GCA_013298455.1 Betaproteobacteria bacterium
AGCGCCGGGTCGTGCACCGTTTGCTCGAAGTGCGATGGATGAACGTTTGACGGCGAGCCAGTGAGCAAGACGCCGTCGGCAAGCGCGAGGTAGGCGTCGATGTCCTCTTGACCCGTGCAGAGGAGCGGCACGGGCAGGCAGTCCGCTTGATCACGCACGGCGTCAGAGTATTTCTGACCCAAGACCTGCATGGGATGACCACCGATGATTCGGTTGTCACAGGGCAGTAGTACGACGGGTTTCATGCTGACGAACGGGTTAGCTGAGAAGGCAAACATTGCCAATGCGGCTTGTTGAACTCTCGCTGATCACTTTTGGTTTGAACTTGAACCATTGTGCCACGGCAACGCGTTGCCGCGCTACGCAGTTGGCATGCCGATGGCTCATAGATTGCGTTGGCTATTTTGTGTAACAGCCTGCTAAATATGGGCTTGCCAATATTTCACACTGTTATCAATTACACGCTAATTGTCTTTATCGCCCAATGATTACTTGGGATTCAAAGCTAAAGCTGTATTGAGATCCGCGCTGGTTGATCGCAGCGCTTGGCCGTTCGCAACCTGTGGTTCGTTGCCTCATCGCCCAGTGAATTTCGCGCCGCGTTTTTCTTTAAACGCCGCGACGCCTTCGCGGTAATCCTCCGAGTTGCCGCATTCGCGCATGAGCGACGTTTCGAGCGCGAGTTGCTGAGCGAGCGAGTTGTTCGCGCTGGCGTACATCGCTTGTTTGGTGCGTGCCAAGCCGAGCGTGGGGCCAGCTGCTAATGCAGATGCGGTCGTTTGGATGTGCTCGGCAAATTTCGCGTCGTCCACACATTCCCAAATCAAACCGATTTCGGCTGCGCGACGCGCGGTGATCCGATCACCCAGCATCGTAAGCCCCATCGCGCGTTGCACTCCCACCAGTCGGGGCAAAAAGTACGATCCGCCGGTGTCAGGAATCAAACCCAGCTTGCAAAACGGCTGTAAAAAACTTGCGGATTCACACGCGATCACCAGATCGCACGCCAATGCCAGATTGCACCCAGCGCCCGCCGCAACGCCATTGACCGCTGCAATCACCGGCATCGGGAGCTCGCGGATGGAGCGCACTAATGGCGCGTAGTTTTGCTCCATGGACTGCCCCAAATCGACGGGCGCTTGGCCCGCGCTCACCGCGCGGTCATTGAGATCCTGGCCGGCGCAGAAGCCGCGTCCTGCGCCGGAAATCACCAAACATCGTGCGCCGTCTGACACCACGCGAGCCATCGCGACGCGCATCGCTTCGTGCATTAATGTAGTGAACGCATTCATGCGATCAGGGCGGTTGAGTGTGATGCGGGCAACGTTGTGCTCGCACGTGTAGAGAATCGGCTGTTCGCTCATGCCTGGGCTCGGGAAATGGTTTGCGCGAAGTGTAGAGCGAGACGGCAGAGCAATCGCGTCTGCGTTTCAGCGAGCTCGCGGCGCAACGTTTGCGCGGCGCTTTACGCTAGCGTACCGCGCGCAATCGATCCGTTGGCGGCGCTTGATGCGAGCGCAGCCACGCGCTCACGTCGCTTTTCGGTAACGGCATCGCGATGCCGAAGCCCTGCGCGAAATCGCAGCCGTAGGATTGCAGCTGCGATAGGGTAGCTGGGTCTTCAACGCCCTCGGCAACGACAGTTAAGCCCAAGTTGTGGGCTAGTGCAATGGTCGACTGCACAATGATCGCATCCTCAGCGTTTTTGGTCATTTTGCCGACGAACGATTGATCGATTTTCAGACCACGAAGCGGCAGCCGACGCAGATACGCGAGAGAACAAAAGCCAACGCCGTAGTCGTCAATCACGATGGAAAACCCCGCCGCGCGGCAATCAGCAAGCACGAGCGCGGCGCGCTCTTGGTTGTGAATGAGCGAGGTTTCGGTGATCTCAAGATCAACGAGGCGCGCAGGCAGTCCGCAATCCGCCACGGTGTTTCTAAGGTGCGTCACGATGCCTGAGTCGCCGAGCAAACGCGGGGAAATATTGACCGATACACCGACGCCCGGCGCGTAGTGCTGTCACTCTCGGGCGCTTCGAAGCGCTCGATCAATCACCCAGCGCGTCAGGATGCGAATCGAGTCTGACATTTCGGCCTTGTGCACGAAATCCCTTGCTTCCAAACGACCATACTCGGGATGCTGCCACCGAACGAGCGCTTCCAATCGTGACGTTTTTCCCGTAGCGCAATTGATGATGGGTTGGAATTCGAGCATCAGCTCACCTGCGCTGATGGCTTCGGGCAGGCGCGCCAGCAATCCCAATTTCTTTTTCTCAAACACAACGGTGCTGCGGCTAAACAGCCGGGTGCCGCCGCCGGTTTGTTTGGCGGCATACATCGCCTCGTCGGCGGCGCGAGAGAGATCGGAAAAGGTGCGGCCGTGGGTTGGAAAAATCGCCGCGCCGATACTTGCCGAAATGTGAAAGCGACTGCCGTGAAGCTCAAAGGGCTCATTGAGCGCGCTGCAAATCGTTTCGCCGAGCTTCATGGCCTCTTCGCTGGTGCCCATTTGGCGCGCAAAGATCCCGAATTCGTCGCCACCCAGCCGCGCTGAGAGCGCGTCGACATCGGCGAGCACTGTGTCAAGGCGACTGCGCATTTGTCGAAGCACTTCGTCACCGGCGCTGTGCCCTAGCGTGTCGTTAATGTCCTTGAACTGATTGAGATCCATCAGCAGCAATGTGCAGGGCGTATCACTGCCATCGGCACCACGGCGACCCAACACATCCGTGACTTCGGCCACCATCCGCTGCCGATTAAGGAGCCCGGTGAGCGGATCGCGAAACGCCAGATGCTCGAGCAAGGATTGGTAGCGTTTTCGATCAGTAATATTGCGGCGCGCCCCCCAAAAACGCACGAGCTTGCCGTCTTCAACGACGCCCAAAAGCGTGAGCGAAAGCCACTGTGCTTGATCGTCACCGCGGCCACGTTGGGTGAGCTCGCGATCAATGAGCTGATAGCCACGATCAATCCAGTCAGTCAGCGAGCTGCCCTTAAACAGCTCGGGCATCGTTGCCGGGAGCAGTGCACCGACAACGGCTGCCGGATCGAGCCCGTAGTCGCGGGCGAATGCCGCGTTGGCATCGGTGATTCGCGCATGGGTTCGGAGCAGCTGCACTTGTTCGGCGGGCGCGAGCGCAGTGCTGATCGGTGGATCGATGTCGACACACCAAATTGGGTCGAGCGCCGTTTGTACAAACGCGCGATGACGAACTTTGGTGGCGGCGAGTTCCGCTTCGCTGGCGGCGCGAACGCTAGCTTCGAGAGAAAGTGCGAGCAGATCGACTGCAGACGACGCGAAGCTCTGCTCGTCAGCGTCCCACGCCCGCGGAGCCAAGCAATCTTCATAGCAAACGACGCCCCAAAGCGCGCCGCGATGAAAAATTGGAACATCGAGCAGCGCGCGTACACCGGTCGACGGCAAATACTCAGGCACGAATTCCTGCAAGACCGGATCGGAGAGCGCGTCGGCGACGGCCAAGGTGCGCCGCTGCATGATTGCTGCGAAATACACCGGGAAATCGGTGCTCGAGAGCGACATGTCGTCGGGTGGTGATTCGTCCGTTCGAGCATCAAAGAGCCGCTTGCACACAAGTGAGTGTGAGTCCTCCGCCGTCAACTGCCAAAGGCTAGCTCGGGTTACGTTGAGCGTTGCAGCGGATTGCTTGAGGATTTGCGAAGCGGCCGACAGAAAGTCTGCCCGATCTACCACCGTTGGATTTCGGGCGAGCGCAAAGAGCGCTTCGTGTTGCGCCTGCAACTTCAACTCGCGTTCGCTGGACTCGGAAACATCGGTGATCGTGCCGACGTAGCGTGATCGGCCGTCCTCGAGCTGCGTGAGCTCGCCTTTGCAGTTGAGCCAAACGGTCTTGCCGTTCACTGTACGGATTCGAAACTCCGCGCCAACCTGCTTGGCGCCGCGGTCACATTCGGCCAGCATGCTGAGCACGGTCGCTTTATCTTCCAGCGTGACAAACTTTAAGAAATCTGAAACAGGCCCGTAATAGCGGCCCGGACGCAGCGTTTCAAACGACAAAACGTTGTGATAGAGATCGATGAGTCCAGTCGCAGCCATGTACTCCCACAGGCCGATACCGCCGGCTTCCAGAGCGCGCTGAAGCAGCGGCTCGTTGGCGCCGAAGGGAATCTTGGTGAGCTTTGATATGCGCGTCGTCAAATCGTCTCGCCTCACGGGGTTTGAGTTGGCAGTGGCTGATCTGTACTGCGTTTCGCCGCACAGCTTGGCTAAGCGGTTAGGGATACAACGTTAGTGCTTATGTTAGGCCGAATTGGCATCTCTGCGCTGTCTATTTGCTCATCTTTTCCCTACGCGCTTGGGTAGGGTTTTGGGTGTCGTTGAAGTATCGCAAGGTCAGACGCGTCCGAACGCTTAGTATTGCCGACCGACCGGTCGGTCGGGAATGTTAAAATCTCAAAACGTTGGAGCCGCAAAGAGTAAATCGCACCGCCAACGCCATTTTTCAAACGTTCGTCCGAATCAATATCAGGAGCCGACGCTATGAATGCTTCAACGTCTGAATCTCGCCCAGCCGCTACGGCCGCCCCCACAGCCGTCGGCACCGATCCATTTTTAGAGCGCATTGCCAACGACGAAAAGATCGAACCGCAAGACGACATGCCGGAAAGTTATCGGAAGCATTTGGTTCGTCAGATCTCTCAACATGCGCATTCCGAGATCGTCGGCATGCTGCCCGAGGGCGGTTGGATTACCCGCGCACCGTCGCTCAAACGCAAAGAGGTGTTGCTCGCCAAGGTGCAAGACGAGGGCGGTCACGGTCTGTATCTCTACGCTGCGGCGGAAACACTCGGGGTCAATCGCGCCGACTTGATCGATGCCCTGCACAGCGGTCGGGCTAAATATTCGAGCATCTTCAACTACGCCACGGACACCTGGGCCGATATCGGCATGATTGGCTGGCTGGTCGACGGTGCGGCGATCATGAATCAAGTGCCGCTCTGCCGCTGCAGCTACGGCCCCTACGCTCGCGCCATGATTCGAATTTGTAAGGAAGAATCGTTTCATCAGCGCCAAGGCTTCGACATCGTGCACAACCTAATGCGCGGTACGCCCGAGCAAAAGCAAATGGCGCAGGATTCGTTTGACCGCTGGTGGTGGCCCACGCTGATGATGTTCGGCCCGCATGACAGCGACTCAGTGCACACGCAGGCCAGCGAATGGGGCATCAAGCGCCTCAGTAACGACGAGCTGCGGCAGCGCTTTGTCGACGTGACCGTACCGCAGGCTAGTTTTTTGGGACTCACGATTCCCGACCCCGCGCTCCGTTGGAACGCCGAGCGTGGTCATTATGATTTCGGCGCGCTCGACTGGGACGAGTTTTGGCGCGTTGTGAAGGGCGACGGCCCGTGTAACGAAGCCCGCTTGTCAGCCCGCGTTAAGGCGTTTAACGACGGTGCGTGGGTCCGTGAGGCAGCGGTGACTCACGCTCGAAAACGTTCAGCACGTGCTGCAAATCAAAGCGATGTCCGCGGCGCAACGTCGAGCCAGTCGCGAGCTGCAGCATGAGCGACGCAGCCCCACCCGCATCAAGCGGCGATTGGCCGCTCTTCGAAGTGTTCGTGCGAAGCAAGCAAGGTCTCGACCACAAACACGTGGGTAGCTTGCACGCCTCGGACCCAGCGCACGCTATTGCTTTGGCGCGCGATGTCTACACACGACGGCAAGAGGGCGTGAGCATTTGGGTTGTTCCAGCGCATGCGATCACCGCGAGCGCCGTGGAGCAAAAGGCCGATAACTTCGATCCGATGGCGAGCAAAATTTATCGTCATCCGACGTTCTACGATATCCCTGAAGAAATCGGACACATGTGATGGCAGAGACTTTGGTGCTGGGTGGCCTGCCCGAGGCAGAGGCGCTCATGCTGGCTGACACTTGTTTGCTGTGGGCGCATCGGCTCTCTGAATGGTGTGGTCATGGCCCAGCCATTGAAGAGGATATCGCGCTGACCAACACCGCGCTCGATGCCATCGGGCAAGCACGAACGCTCTATCAAGCCGTTGCTGCGACTCGAGGTGGCGAGTCCACGGAGGACCGATTGGCGTACTTTCGCGAGCCAGACGAGTTTCGAAATCTTCAAATCGCAGCGGCGGAAAGTGGTGACTACGCGCAAACGGTGTTGCGCTCACTCTATCTATCGGCTTGGTTTACTGGCGTTTGGGAATCGCTCGCTCAACACGATTCGCCGGAGCTTCGAAGCTTCGCCATTGAATCGGCGAAATGTGCCCGAATGAGTTTCCGGCATGCAGCAGATTGGGTGATTCGGTTTGGCGACGGTACCGATGAATCGCGAAAACGCATCGAATCTGCCGTGCAGGCATTGGAGCCACTGGTGGGCGAGCTGTTTTTGACCTCGGTGACTCCGGGTGATGCGGCCCAACATCAAAGCGCGCTCATGGAGCGTATTCGAAGCTGTTTTTCTGAGGCGACGCTTTCCCCATTTGTCTTGCCCACAACCGACGGATCAGCCCGCGGCTCAACGGGCCGTGAGCGCGCTGAATTGCTCGCAGACATGCAATCACTCGCTCGGGCCCACCCCGAGGCCCGTTGGTAAGGCTCGGCTGAATGGCTACGCACTTTTACCCGCTACAAGTTTGCGATTTACGCCGTGAAACGGCTGATTGCGTGTCGATCGCGTTTGCGGTGCCGGCGGCGCTTCGCGAGACCTTTGCGTTCGTTCCGGGGCAGCACATCACGCTTCGTACCAACATCGGCGAGATTGAAGTTCGTCGTTCCTATTCGCTGTGCTCGACGCCCGAAAGCGGCGAATGGCGCGTCGCGGTGAAGCGCGTTGATGGCGGTCAGTTTTCACAGTGGGCCAACGCGCTCCTTCGAGCGGGCGACCTGGTCGATGTGATGCCGCCCGACGGTCGGTTTGTATTTCAACCTGATGCCTCACAGCGCAGGCACATCGTCTTGATGGCAGCGGGAAGCGGCATCACGCCGATGCTCTCCATCTTGAGCGCACTCCTGCATCGCGAACCGTTGAGCCGAGTGACTTTGGTTTACGGAAATCGACGGGTGCGAGACATCATTTTCAAAGAACAGATCGAAGACTTGCGAGATGCATTTCTCACGCGCTTTCAGCTCATTCATACGCTGAGCGGCGAACCGCAAGAAGCGCCGCTGGCCTCGGGGCGACTCGATGGCGATAAGGTGCGTCAGTTGTTCGCTCAAGTCATTGACCCGAGCGGCGTCGATGCCGTTTATCTGTGTGGTCCGAACGAGATGATTGAGCAATGCGCGGCGGCCTGTATCGAGGCTGGCATCGCTGAAAACGCAGTGCACAAGGAGCTCTTCGGCGCTCCCGCGCCGCGTCGCGCCGCTTCAGATCAGCCAAACGCTAGCGCAGTATCAGCCGATACTGCAGCGGTCACCGTAACAGCCGACGGCATTTCGCGAACGCTCCAAGTGCCACTCCGCGGCGAATCGATTCTCGACATCGCTCTTGCGGCGGGGATCGATGCGCCGTATGCGTGCAAAGCCGGCGTGTGTTGCACCTGCCGAGCCCGCGTGACTGAGGGCACCGTGCGCATGGACGCCAACTTCACGCTCGAGCAAGACGAGGTGGCGCGCGGCTTCGTGTTGACCTGTCAAGCGCATCCAACATCAACTGCCGTTGAGCTGAGTTTCGATGCGCGTTGAGGCTCGAAACTGTCTCGGTAGCAACCCGACGAATTTTTGCGCGACGTCCGCGATCCGGCGGGGCACAGGGTGAGCTTGTCGAGAAGGAGCGCTTCGCGCCGCTCCGAGCTCGGTCGCTTTCTCGTGCGGGCGCTCTTCTAGAATCTGGCGATGCCTCGCGGAATTTCATCTGAGCACTCGCTGCAGCGCGACACCATTTTGCGTGTATCGGCGGATGCGTTCGCGCAGCTTGGTTATCCGAGTGCCACGATGGCTGAAATCGCCCGTCGTTGCGGGGTTTCGAAGAGTTTGCTCTATCACTACTACGATGCGAAAGACGCGATTTTGTTCGATCTTTTGCGCACCTACATGTTGAAGCTTCGTGAGCTCGTGG
>JAAFHR010000141.1 GCA_013298455.1 Betaproteobacteria bacterium
CTATTTTTCTTGAGGACTGCGAATGGACAGTGCGCTCGATATTACAACGAACGAATTCATTGAGGCAGAGCACTTGTGGGAACTCGCGTTCGTTGACAAAGATCGCTACCGTTGCATTGGTTGCGGGACACAAATTTGGCCAGCATCGTATAAGCGGGACATCAACAAAAGACGGCCTTATTTCAGGCTGGGCTCATCCGGGTCGCACATAAGCCCCTGTGACATTGACGGCGAAGTGGAGTTTGTTAAACGCGCAAAGCTCGAAAGGATCGGGACTGCCGACGGATTTCCGCTGCCATTCCCTAACAAATTGGTGCTCAGTGACGAGCGCCCCGTGGTCGGGCAAGCGGGTGACGAGCAGCCGCAAGATGGTGCGCAACGTCGGCGCTCACGCAGTGGCGGCGGTCTCGGTCTGCGCGCCTATCACGGACATACTGTCAAAACCATACGTCCAATTGTCAAGAAGTTTATGAGGTTCCCGCATGACCGTGAAGGGTTGCCTCTAGAAATCCAAAATTGCGACGGTAATACCTATGCGACTGTCTTTTGGCGCTTGAATAGATTGATGCAATTTCGCTATCCCGTGCATCTGTACTTCGCGCCGCTGCATTGGAAAGCGCCGGTCAAGTCCGATACCCACATCGAATGGCAACTGAACGCAGGTGATTGGGACACGGTCAATAACCGTCGTGGTGCGTCATATCGGTTGCGGGTTGACTGGTCTGAATGGAGCGATACTAAGAAGAACACCCTGATGTATGAAGTTGAAGTTGCAAGAGGCCGTGCAAAAGACAGCGGCGGCGCGGTCAACGCTTGGATGTTTTTTTTAGGCGAGCAAGATTCTCAAGATCAAACGCTGCTGGTGGTGAACCGCCATCAACTCATTTGTTGTGTTGAAGGGTCGAAGCAGATTTGAACTTCGTAAAACGCATCTACAAAACGCGCGACGGCTGGCAGCTTTACGTTACTGATTTTGTGCAAAGCCCGAGCGGTGACGAACGCCATGTAAAACACTAGCGAAGTTGGTAGTGTGCTCGGCGATACAACTCCGGTAAGCTACGCGCTCGTCACAACGCCTTCGGAGTCCCGCTATGCCCGCCACCTTCCGCATCGCCACGTTCAACGCAGAAAACCTTTTTCGCCGCGCGAGGGCTTTGAATCTCAAAGACTCTGAACAGACGGACGCGATCATGTCGCAAGTGAAGTCACTCGCTACATTGCTAGCCAAGGCGGTTTACTCTGCCGACGATAAAGCTGCGATTTGGAAACTTTCTGCCGAACTCAACGAGTACATCACCATCCGCGAAGACCTCGGCACCTTCGGTTCGTTGGTCACGCATCCCACGGTCGATAAAGCCGGTTATCGGGTCGCCGTCGCATGCAAAGGACGCGGTAGCTGGTCAGGCGAAATTGAATTCAAAACCGAGCCGTTCAGCGACGAACAACGCAAGAACACGGCGCGCGTCATCAAAGAGATGAAAGCCGATGTGCAGTGTCTCGTCGAAGTCGAATCCATGCCCGCCGTTCGGTCATTCAATACCGATGCGCTGGACGGTATGTTCAAAGAATTCATCGTCATCGACAACATTATTGATCCGCGCGGCATTGATGTGGGCTGTTTATCAAACTACCCGATTCTGGGCATCCGCACCCATATGTTCGAGAAGCTAAACGGTAAGAACATCTGGAGCCGCGATTGTCTTGAACTCGCCATTCAAGTACCGTTCACCAACGGCAAGCCGTTGTGGGTGTACTGCAATCACTTCAAAAGCCAACGCGGACAAACACAGCAAGAACGCGACGATGCAGCGGCTAAACGTAAAGGGCAAGCGCATCGTGTTGCCGAACTTCTATCCCAGCGAAACCTCGCCAAAGAGTACGTCGTGGTGCTCGGCGATCTCAACGAAGACCCCACCAACGAATATGTGAGCCTCAAACCGCTGCTCGATCTTCCCAATCTCTCATCGGTGATTGATCTCACCCAACCGCCCAGCCAACGCTGGACGCACTACTACGAACCCGAGAAGAACAAACCCAGCAAGGGGCTTTCAACGCTCGATTACATCTTTGTGTCGAAACCGCTCAAAGCCAAGATGACGCAAGCAGGATTTGAGCGGCGCGGTATCGATGAACTCGCTGGCATTACCAACGGCGCGCAGAAACCGTTCGATACGGTCACTGGCTGGTCAACGGCGGCGTCCGATCATGCGGGCGTGTGGGCGGAGTTTCGCTTTTAAGGGCAACCTCTTAGGTCAAGTCCCGAGGCTTGCTTTCAACGATTTAACGCATGTTTCGCTTCAATCAGCCTGCAAAAACTGAAGAACGCGTTGAAGCGATTTACGAAGAATTCAGCGTTACACAAAAAGCAGGTGCGGTGCACGACAGAGATGCTTGGAAATAACCGTGGCCGTCAGTAGTTTTTTGCAGCAAGCGCATTGCTAAGATTGCTCAATCAAACAATCGAATGCTCGTATAAATGACTACCCTTTTTACTGCGCCTGTTACTGCGATTACGTCACTCACCTCCGAACGCGCAGTCGAAGTAGTGCGAGCACTTTTGCGTGCGGAGTGTCAGCACGCGAAGTTGACCCCATCAGCCCTGACGCTTTCGAGTAGGTTAACCGTTGCAGACGGCGGTATCGACGCCGAGATCATTTGCGATCCCGAGTGCTCAATACCCGCTGATTGTTTCTTTCGATCCGGACTCACTGGAGTTCAGATCAAGTCAGGCGCTAGCTTCACGCCTTGGACGGAAGGAGCGATACGGGATGAGTTGGTCAATAGCAAAGGACAGTTGCCACCAGAGGTCACTCGATTGATCGAGCGACGCGGGCGATACACGCTGATTTCCACGGGACACGATCTCACACCCAAGCAGAGAAACGATGCGAAGCAGCAGATCGCACAAACACTTTCTGCACTTGGTTGCACTGACTACAGTGACTTGGTTGAAGTCATCGGTGCTAGTCAACTTGTCGAGTTCATTGAGCGGTATCCGGGCGTCGCGTCTTTGGTCGTTTCAGACCCGATCGCAGAAGGTTGGGTGCTCGACGAATGGCGACGAGACACACACATGACCAACACATTTGAGGTGTCCGACGAACAAGCCACACAAATCGAGCACATTCGCGCAGGCGTAATGGGGGAAGCCAAACACATCCGAATTCTCGGTGAACCCGGCTTGGGAAAAACGCGAATCGTTTTGGAGGCGGTAAGCACGCCGAGCATTGCGGCGAGCGTGTTGTATTTTCCGCATGGATCGCAGTTCGGCCAATCGAAACTCTTTCGTCGCTTACTGCAAGCGACCCACAACACGCCATTGGTATTGGTGATTGATGAATTGCCGGAATCGGAGCTATCGCAAATCTGGCGGCATCTCAAGGCAAGATGCGGTGCGCTGAAACTGATTTCGCTCGATCACGGACGCGACGAGACGTACGACGAGGAGATTGATCGCATTCAAACGCCTCGATTGTCAGATTCCACGATTAAGAAAATCTTGGTCGGTCGTGTTGGCGAATCGCGCGAAATTGATCGCTGGGTAGAAATTTGCGAGGGGTCGCCTCGCGTGGCACAGGCGGTAGCCGAGAATCTGCGCGCTAATCCTGATGATCTGCTAAAGCCGCCCGCGACCGTACCGATTTGGGCGCGGTTTCTTCACAGCTACGGTAAACGCGACGAGGCAACAGCGCGTCAAATTGACTGCGTAACTCAGCACTTAGCTTTGTTCAACAGATTTGGCTACGAGTCGCCGGTTGCTGCCGAAGCAAAGTACGTTGCCGACCTCGTGAGCAAAGTCGATCCTACGATTGGTTGGGCGAGGTTCCAGGAAATCGTAAGAGACCTTCGAGCGCGTAGGGTACTTCAGGGGAGCAAGACGCTTTTCTTTGTGCCGCGCGCGCTACACATCTACCTGTGGCAGAAGTATTGGAGCAACTACGGCAACGGTTTCGACTTCAAGGCGATTTTTGCAGTGATGCCCGAGTCGTTACATGCGTGGTTCATGGGGATGTTCAGGTACGCCGGTGATGCTGTCGCTCGTAACGTCGTAACTGAGATCGTCAGTGTTGATGGCGTCTATGCCGATAGGTCGATGCTGGCGTCAGCGAAAGGCTCGGCGTTTCTGTCCACGCTGGCAGAGGCGAATCCGGGCGCGGTATTGCGCTTGCTCGAAGCCACTCTTGGAACTTGGTCAGATGCAGAATTGTTGGCCTTCGGCGAGCATCGACAAAACATCGTCTGGGCACTTGGAAAAATTGCAGTCTGGTCGCCGTTAACTGCGCGCGCTATCGGACTTTTGGTACGTCTAGCGGTCTGCGAGAACGCTAAGTTCTCAAACAACGCAACGGGTACAGTGATCGGCTTATTTCGTATCGGCCCTGAAAAGGCGGTAACCGAAGCATCCCCACAAACGCGACTTCCTGCGCTGCTTAACCTCTTGCGCGCCAGCAATGATGAGGAAAAACGTTTGGGACTGAAGGCCATGAGTGCGGCACTCGATACCCGTGGAATGGGGTTTCGCATCGTAGGGCCGGAGTACCAAGGGCTCAAAGAGCGCGCGGCGTTGTGGGTACCAAAAACTTACAGCGAATGGTGGGATGCACTACATGAATACTTTATCGCGTTCTTTAGTGACACGAAGAATTGGCCACCGCATTTGCTTCCAGAATTGCGCGAGTCGCTGCTAGAGGCGGTGAACCAGCAAATCGCAGTGCCGCCCTGCACGGGGCTCGCGTTCGATGTCCTTGAATCACTCATAAACAGCAAGGAAATGAGTGCTGCAAGTCTGAACAACTTCTTTTGGAACTGGCAAGAGCACCGCGACGGTGAACAGCACAAAGACATCGTGAGTCGATTGCGAACGATGCAGCGCCGCTACTTCTCGCAAAGCCTCGCCCACAAGTTTCAGCGCTACGTTATTGATGTCGAATATGCGGAGTGGGACGAAGGCTTTCGCGACCGGCACAATAAGCCACGAAACAGAGCTAAACAGGTGGTACGAGCCATCGCAACGCGGATATCAAGATGCCCAGAGAAACTTGACGAAGTACGGCATCTGCTAGCACCGTCGGGCAGTGCGCCCGCACTTTGGTACTTCGCGGAACAACTTGCAAAAAACGATGTAAATCGAGCATTTCTCCCAAAGCTGATCCAATTGGCATCGGAGACGAAACATCAAGTTTGCTTGCACGGCTATTTGTCGCAAGTGCAGCGCGAAAGTCACGGTGATTACGTCGACACGCTCAACGATCTTCTCTCGTCGGGGGACACCGCATGGCTGGGCGCGACTATCGCTATGCGCAGCGATTATGACGACGCGATCTTTGGCTGCTGTTTGACTGCATACGAACACGAATGGATATCCTGTACGCTGTTTGGAAGTCTTCGCTACGGTAAGTCGTGGCAAGCGGTGCCCTCCCCAAGAATTGGGCAACTGATTGATCGTCTACTTCTAAAGGGGGATCGAGAGGCGATTCAGGTCGTCATCGAGTTGTTCGACGAGTTGCCTTTCGACGAAAAATCGCCCTTTACCTCAGAGACCGTGTTCAGCGTCGTGGCTGCAACGATTCCCGGCGAGGATGGGTGGCACGGCAGGCGCGGCTACGATTGGAAAAACGTGTGTGAAAAATTGCTCAAGTGGGAGCAGAAACACGCGCTTCCCTTGTTGCAAGCAATTCTGGCGAAGATGGAAGAAACCTATCGCCTGAGTTACGACCACTATGTCGAACCACTCGCAAGCGAAATCGTTCGTATCAACCCTCTCGGAGCTTGGCAGATCGTCAAGAGCAAGCTAGAAGTGAGCTTGCCCAAAGCACGCTACGATATTTTGCATTGGCTCAAAGGCGGCTTGACTTCGTTTGACGAAAGTACCCCTAAAGGTGCGGTGGCCGATCTACCTCTGGACGACGTATTGAAATGGATCGAAGTGGATGCCGAGTCCCGAGCCGGGGTCATCGCACTCGCCGCACCGCGAACGCTCGACGACGATAGTGGCGGTAGGTTGACTCGGGAGTTATTGCAGCGGTACGCTACTTACAAACATGTCCGAAGCAACATCAGCTCGACGTTCCACTCTGGTGGATGGTCGGGCCCGGCGAGCGAGCACTACAAGAAACAGCGTGAAAAGTTTCGAACATGGCTGGCGAGCGGATTTGCACCCGAAATCAATCAATGGATCGAATCTGAACTTGAATACCTTGACCGGCGTATTGAAAGTGAATTGATCGACGAAGAACGGTCACGGTTTTAGAGGCGCTGCGTGAATCGCGTTTTTTACGCAACGGTAGTCTCGGCCTTTCCGTTTTGGGGAGTTTTGTCAGAGGGACTCCGCGACGCTTACGCCGCGCTCAGGCGTTGAGATACACGTAGACGCTGGCGCGTGAGATACCGAGTCGGGATGCAATATCTACTTTCGACAAGCCGCTTTTGACCAGTGATTTCAATTCGGTGATTTTCGCGTCATCAAGTGCTGGCTTGCGACCTTTGTATTTCTTTTGTTGCTTTGCGATGGCGATGCCTTCTCGCTGGCGCTCACCAATGAGACTCCTCTCAAATTGTGCAACGGCTCCCAGCAATTGCATCATTAACGTCGCGTAAATACTTTTGTGTGTATCTCCCCCCGCAGCCGGTGGCTCGAACGTCAAATTTTCTTTGACGAACGTGATCTCCACGCCATCATCGCGAGTCAATTGTTCGACGAGCGCTTGAAGGTCTTTCAACGAACGTGAAAGACGATCCATCGAATGAACGTAGATATGATCTCCCTCGCGAACAAATTCCAAAAGTGCTTGTAGCTGAGGGCGGTGGATGTCTTTGCCGCTGGCCTTGTCGGTGAAACACTTATCTAGCTCGATGCCCTCCAATTGTCGTGCATCGTTTTGATCGACTGACGACACGCGGACATAGCCTATGCGCTTGCCGTTGTGAGAACGGCTGTTACTTGCTTTCGCATCCACGGTCGCATTTGCTTTCGTGTGCTCGGCGCTTTGAGTACCTTGGCGCTCAGTGGATTTCTTCGCCGTTGATTTCTTTGACGCAACAGCCTGCTTGATGGTCGCCATGAGCGCCTTCCTTTCTCGTAGATTTATTTGTCACCATCGCCTGATTTGCATCGCATTCGATGCGTCGGCTTTGTCTATCTGCAATCTAAAAGGTTTTATGGAAAGCGTCAATAAATTCAATAAGTTAGCCTATTCAGACGTGATTTCGGCTTGGTCGAAATGTCTGGTTAGCGTGTACGCCACCTAGACGATTGCAAGGAATTTTTGATCGCAATGCTGGGATCTTCGATGCCAGTTCATCGACACCGAAAAACACCGCTGAAACCCGCTCAAAAACCGCGTTTTTAGCCCCGTAGCGACGTGCTGGTGACTTCGACGCAGCTTTGCACGTTCGCGTCTTCCGTTCGCCCTGTAGACGCGGAGATTTTTTGTCGTGTGACGGGGCTTTCGAGCTACCGCTGCGTTTCTAGCTACTGCAATCGATCAAGATGTGGGACGGCGAGCTAATTTTGTGTGTGAACGTCGAGGGCAACGTGAAGCAATTCGCTAGCTATCCGAAATAAGTCGGTCGCGAACTAGCGCTTTCGGCCAGAAACACTGCTTCGGCATCAGCGCTTGAATGACTCTGTTTCAGCGTGCACCGCGTCGTCTCCCGCACGCCGCGATTTGCGAATGTTCACGCCTAGCGCACACTTCTGATTTCATCCAGATTTCCTCAACGTGTGAGATTGCGCAAATTACTAACGCGCCTAATGAGTGTGTCAGTATTTTTTCGATACGATTCCCTGTCAAAGCGCTAGCGAAGCCCTCGCAACCGCAACGCATTGGTAATGACGGAAGCGGAACTCAAACTCATCGCGAGCGCCGCGATCATCGGTGACAGTAACCAGCCGGTGAGCGGGAACATTACCCCTGCAGCGATGGGTACCCCGAGCGCGTTGTACACGAACGCGAAGCCAAGATTTTGCTTCATGTTATTCACCGTATCCTGCGATA
>JAAFHR010000142.1 GCA_013298455.1 Betaproteobacteria bacterium
CGGAAGCGCAGCGACAGCCGCCGCTGGAACAAATCGGCCTGATCGGGTTTGGGTAGTGGCGAAGATTTCAAAATCGCGCGCTCGACTGCCTGATCGTACGCAGCATTGCCACTTGATCGCACCAAACGCACATCAAGAACTTCGCCCGTTGGCAACTGGTTTACTTCAAACATCGCCTCTGGATTGCCTGCCGGCTCATTAGCGAGGATGATATTGCCGCGAATTTTGCCGCGAATTTTCGCAACGTAATCGCCCTCGGCCTTGGCTCGCGCGACCGCAGCGGCTGACGCGGCGACCGCCGCTGCGGCGTCACGCGCTGCTTTGGCCGCCTGCTCGGCGCGCTGTTGGGTGGCCAGCCGCTCGCTGGCATCGCGCGCTGCTTTTTCTAGAGTTTCTTTATCCCGCAGCTGTTTTTCGAGCGCGGCGCGTTGCTCGAGTTGCTCTTTGAGCGCGCGCACCTGAGACTGAGCGAGTTCGCGCTCACGAATTTCATTGGCTTTGCGCTCGTTTTCTTTTTTCTCGGCCGCCAATTTCGCCAGTTTTTCAGCGTCGAGACGCGCTTGCTCAGCTTTCAAATTCGCCGCCTCTTGCGCCTTACGGGCAATGTCGGCAGGCTGCGACGTTGCCGCTTTCATTGGCTCGGGGGCTTTGACGGGTGGGGGCGCGGGTGGCGACGTAACGGGTGGCGGGGGTGGAGGCGGCGTGGGCGCTGCACTGCGTGGCAGGACCACTGTTTTGCTTGGCTCAGCCACGATATCAACCGCCATCGCCGCAGGTGGCTCAACTTGTTTCCATCGCACGCTAAAAACCAAGCCAGCCACGAGCAGCACATGCACGATGACAGAACCCACCCACGCGGCGAATTTTCCGCGACTCATCGAACGCTCAATTGCCTTCGCGGGCGGCAAGCCCTACTCGCTTCACACCGGCAGCGTGAAGCGCGCCCAAGAGCCCAACCACTTCGTCATAGCGCACCGCACGATCCGCAGCGATCACAACACCGCGATCGCGCTGCCGCTGCAGCTCGACCACGCGGCTCACGGCGCTGCTGCGATTGAGTTTCGTTCCGTCGGCTTCACGCAGGCTGATCGTTCCATCAGCGCGCACAATGACTTCGATGGGATCGGCGCGACTGGGCGTGAGCGTTTGCCCAACGCTTGGCAATTCGATTTCACCCGTTCGTAGCGCTGGCGTGGCGATCATAAAAACGATCAAAAGCACCAGCATCACGTCGATAAATGGCACGACATTGATCTGACTCATCATTTTGCGGCGACGCATACGGCTCGCCTACGCTTGGCGCTGGAGGATGTTCAAAAACTCCTCAGCGAAGGTTTCGAGCTGCACGTTGATTCGATCCAGCTGAGCTTCAAATCGGTTGTAAGCTACCACCGCTGGAATCGCAGCAAACAGCCCGATCGCCGTGGCGATTAGCGCCTCCGCAATGCCCGGTGCGACTTGCGCGAGTGTCGCTTGCCCAACGCTCGCTAGGCCACGAAACGAATTCATGATGCCCCATACCGTGCCGAGCAAACCGATGTACGGGCTCACGCTGGCCACCGTTGCGAGTCCGGGCAGTTGGTGTTCGAGCTTATCGAGCTCACGTTGCACGCCCACTTTGAGCGCGCGGCGTGTGCCGTCGATCACTGCTTCTTTCGACGAACTGGCAAGCTTTTTCTGCTTGATGAATTCACGAAAACCAGCGACAAAAACCTCAGCCTGTGGTCCTGCGTTGGCGGGCTCATCTTGCAACTTCTGAAAGAGTTGGTTGAGATCTGCACCTTGCCAAAAGGCTTCATCAAAGCGCAGGTTTTGACGCACCGCTCGCCTGAGCACGCCGCCCTTGTAAAAGATGAGCCACCACGACCAGACCGAAAGCAGAACAAGAAGCAGCATCACCGCCTGTACCGGCACGCTAGCCTGAACGATCAGGTGAATGAATGAAAGATCAGTGGCGGCGGTGTTGGGCATGGTCTACAAAATAATGCGCGATATCGTCAAAGCATGGCGCCACGAAGCGCCGCTGGCATAGGAATAGGTTTGCTCAAATCAGCAGCGATAAACGCCAATGTGACCTCAGCTGTGAGCAACAGTTCATCCGTATGACTATCACGATCAGAGCGGCGGGTGATGCGCTGATTGATCACGAGTTTGCTGAAGCCCACGGTCTTTGGCTCGCAAGTCACGGTGATGATGTTGCCCAAGAGCGCTGGTGAATGGTAATCGACCTCGATTCGTCGCACCACAAACACCGCCTTCATGTCGCGTTGAATGTCGGTCAATTCAAAACCCGCAGCGCGCAACCACTCGGTTCGCGCACGCTCCAGGTATCGAAGGTAATTGGCGTAGTACACCACGCCGCCAACGTCCGTGTCTTCGTAGTAAATCCGAACGTCGATCTGATGCGATTTCATTCGGTAAACAGCTCACCCGTGCCCATCGCCGAGGGCGGCACCAAACCGAAATGTCGATACGCCCGCGCGGTCGCCATGCGGCCACGGCTGGTGCGCTGCACGTAACCCTGCTGAATCAAAAACGGCTCGATCACGTCTTCAATCGTTTCGCGCTCTTCGCTGATCGCGGCGGCCAAGTTGTCCACGCCCACCGGGCCACCGGAAAATTTTTCGAGAATCGCTGAAAGCAGTTTGCGATCCATCACGTCAAGACCATTCGAATCCACGTCGAGCATCACCAGCGCCGCGTCAGCCACTTCACGAGACACGCGACCATTGGCCTTGACCTCGGCATAGTCACGCACACGCCGCAGCAATCGGTTCGCAATGCGCGGCGTGCCGCGTGAGCGCTTAGCAATTTCAAGTGCGCCGCTTAATTCGATTTGCACTTCGAGTAGTTTCGCCGAGCGGCTCACGATGCGAGAAAGCTCCTCGTCGGAATAAAACTCCAATCGAGCAACGATCCCAAATCGGTCCCGCAGTGGATTGGTGAGCATGCCCGCCCGAGTTGTCGCACCGACCAACGTAAACGGCGGCAGATCCAGCTTCACAGAACGCGCAGCCGGTCCTTCGCCGATCATGATGTCGATGGCGTAGTCCTCCATCGCGCTGTAGAGCGTCTCTTCGAGCACCGCGCTCAAGCGGTGAATCTCATCGATAAAGAGCACATCATTGGGCTCAAGGTTCGTCAGAATCGCTGCGAGATCGCCTTTCTTTTCGAGCACGGGCCCAGAGGTTTGCTGCATGTTCACACCCATCTCGCGAGAGATGATGTGCGAGAGCGTCGTCTTCCCTAACCCCGGTGGCCCAAAAAGGAGCACATGATCGAGCGGCTCCTTCCGAGACTTCGCGGCCGAAATAAAAATCGACAGCTGATCGCGAATTTTTTCCTGCCCAACATAATCATCAAGCTGCTTCGGACGCAGCGCCCGCTCAAGCGCGTCTTCTTGAACGCTCTCAACTTTCGGAGCGATCAATCGGTCGGGGAGCGCGGCGAGCGCGTCGTCGTGGATGGCCATGGGTGAATTGTAGGGGGCGAACGCCGCACCAAAGCCGCCACTCCATTGCCGAAGTGAAGCGTTAGCATTTCGCATTCGGACTAAATCCAGCCTCACCATGAATCCGTCCCTCCTTGTCCGGCACGCATCGCTTCCGGCGGCAATCTTGGTCAAAAATTTTCGCTGGTTTCAGCGCCTCGTTTTCGCGCTGATATTGGGCGCTTCGTCAACGAGTTTGGCCGCGCCGGTGCCGGCTGAGGCGCTGTTTCAAAACCCGGTCTTGGGGGGCGCTCAGCTCTCGCCCGACGGCCGATTCGTTGCGTTGAAGGTTGGCGGAAAGGACAAGAAAGCGGTGCTCGCGGTGCTCGATCTGAGCACGATGCAATCCAAGGTAGTAGCGAGCTTTTCCGAGTTCGATGTTGGTTTTTTTCGCTGGGTCAATGACCGGCGATTGGTATTTAACACTTGGCCCAAACTCGCGGGACCGGGCTTCGGAAGCTACGGTCAAGGGTTATTCGCGGTTGATGCGGATGGATCTAGGTTTCGGCAGCTGGTTGAGACGGAGGCGGCGTTCGTGAAAAACGCTGAGTCTGGGACAGCGCTCTTGAAGTGGAGTCACCAGCTATATCAGTCGTTCGGGCGACGCGACAGTGACCATGTGTTCGTTGTGAACCCGGAGGAGATGAGCAAGCAGCGAATCGGTTACTTTGTGCTACGCCGACTCAACACCGTAACCGGCGTCGCCACCGACGTGGACGCACCCTTGCACGCAACCGACTGGCTCTTCGATGAAAAGGGAGCACTCAAGTGGGTGGTCACACAAAAGGACGGGCGGCGGGCCGTTGTTCGGCGCGACGGCGACGAGCGCTGGACGACAGTGGCTGAATTCGACCTGCTCGAAGACGGCGTTCGTCCCGCGTTTATCGATGACAGAGGAGTTTTGTACGGACAAGGCGCCGCAAATGGCCGCGCCGCACTTTTCCGAATGGACGCCGCGACTGGAAAGCTCATCGAACCCGCAGTGGTAGTCAGCGAAACCTTTGATCTCTATCCCTCGCCGGTGCTTCGCAATGGCACGATCATCGGTTGGCGCATCAAAGCCGAGGCGGAGCGTACCATTTGGCAAGACCCGGCGCTCGAGGCGTTGCAGGCGCAGGTGGACAAGCTTCTGTCCGGGGCGAGTAACGTGATCGAAGTACCCGAGCGCGGAGATTCTCCCTACGTTTTGATTCACAACAAATCTGATCGCATGCCGACAAGGGGGCTGCTCCTCCATCGAGAAACCGGCAAACTTACGCTGCTCGGCTCCAGTCATCCGCAAGTCAATGCCGCGGACACGGGGCGCACAGAATTCGTAACCTACGTCGCTCGCGACGGCCGACTGATTCCCGCTTGGATCACCGCTCCGCCCGGTGCGAAGCAGCTCAGGCGCCCCATGGTTGTTTTGGTACACGGTGGCCCTTGGGTTCGCGGCGGCGGACGGCATTGGGATCCCGAGGTGCAGTTTCTCGCCTCTCGCGGTTATGTCGTGGTGCAACCTGAATTTCGAGGCTCTACCGGTTTCGGGCGCGATCACTTTAAAGCCGGGTTCAAGCAGTGGGGCAAAGCCATGCAAACTGACTTGGCCGATGCCGCGAGCTGGGCAATCAAGGAGCAAATTGCCGACCCTGAGCGCATTTGCATCATGGGCGCAAGCTATGGGGGCTACGCAACCTTAATGGGGTTGGCGCAGAACCCCGAGCTCTTCAAATGTGGCGTTGCTTGGGTCGGCGTGACCGATCCGATGATGCTGTTTGACATTGGATGGAGTGACGTGACCAGCGAGGCTAAAACGTATGGCTACATGCGACTCATTGGCGATCCAGCAACAGATCGCGAAGCGCTGAAGCGTGTCTCGCCGCTGCACAACGCTGATCAAATCAAACAGCCGCTGCTATTGGCTTATGGCAAATGGGACGTTCGCGTACCCATCGTCCACGGCGAGCGATTCCGCGACGCCATCAAGCCGCACAACAAAAACGCCGAATGGATCGTCTACCCCGACCAAGGCCACGGTTGGGATGGTTTTGAAACCAAGTCAGATTTCTGGGGGCGGGTAGAGCGGCTACTGCAACGCGAAATTGGCGAAAATCGAAGCAAGTAGCGCTGAGCTATTTCGCTTTCGACAACGCCTTTAACGCCGCCCGAATCGCATCATTAATCGCCAAATCTTTCGGCAAATCGCGGCAGGCGGATGCGGCTTCTTTTTCGTTGTAGCCGAGCGCCAAGAGCGCGTTGACTACGTCGTTTTCGGGCGATGAAACCATCGCGCTCACGCCAGCACCGCCTGCGCCTGCCGCAACGACCTTGCCCTTGAGTTCAAGCAGCAATCGCTCCGCCGTTTTGGTGCCAATGCCGGGCACTCGGGTGAGGCGTTTGACGTCTTGCAACACGACCGCTTGATTGAGCTCAGCGACGGTGAGCCCTGAGAGCACCGCCAATGCGACTTTGGGGCCGATGCCGGTGACTTTGATGAGCTGACGAAAGGCGGCGCGCTCCTCGTTCGTTGCGAAACCAAAGAGCAGATGCGCGTCTTCGCGAACGACGTAATGCGTCATCAATTGCACTCGCTCACCGCTGGCGGGCAGCGCATAGAACGTGCTCATCGGTACGTCCACTTCGTAGCCAACGCCGTTCACGTCGACCAAAATTTGTGGGGGATTTTTTGCGGCGAGCGTGCCGGTGAGTTTGCCGATCATGATGGATTTTTTCGTTGGGCGGAGCGATGCGTTCGCCGAGAATGGGTTGTTAGAAGGTTAGCAGGACGGATGCAGCGGCCTATCAACTTTTGTCATATAGGCCATATGAAATATGGGCTTTGTAGAGTAATCGTATATTTTTGAAAAACACTTAAATCTGCATGTAGCCCATACTTAAATTGGTGTTAGCTTATGAAGCTGTACGGCAAACAGTAAACAACTGGACGGCTAGTCACGACGCAGCAAAACGCGTAGTTAAGGCTGCAAATTCGCGTCTAAGTCACAGCGCGAACGCACTCTGCCCGCCCACGTAGCATCTCGATGTGACCGCCACTTCGTTTCTCCTCGTTCTACTCGCCGCGCTGATCCACGCGACTAGGAATCTACTCGCAAAAAAAGCGGGCGGCGGCGCGGCGTTTGTGTTTCTTGGCGTCGTGGCGATGGTTGCGATTTACCTGCCCGTGATGCTGGTGTGGTGGTGGCAAACGCCCTCATTGATCGTCGACATCACAGCGATGCAGTGGCTCTTTATGGCGATGTCGGCCATTGTGCATGTGGCTTATTCGCTATCGCTGCAGCGTGGGTATCAAACGGCGGATTACGGCGTGGTGTACCCGATTGCTCGGGGCGCGGGGCCGTTTCTATCGAGCGTGGCGGCGATCTTGTTTTTGGGCGAAGCGGTCACGGTTGCCTCGGCGCTTGGCGTTGTGGGATCATTGTGGCGTTGATAGATCGATAGGTCAGGCTTCGTGGCTCCACCTGCAGTTGAACCCACCCAAACCGATGCTCCCCGAGACAGCGGCGAGCTAAGAAATCGCTTTGCCGAGCTGTATCCCGATATCAAGCGCCTTGCCCGTGCCCGGCTCGCTCAAGCCGGTGGTGTGACCGGACTCAACGCCACGGCATTGGTGCACGAAGGCTTCATGCGAATCGCCGAGCGCGAGGGCTTGCAGGGCGAAACGCGGCAACAATTCTTCGCCTACATCGGTAAAGTGCTTCGCTCAATCGTGATCGATTTTGTGCGCGAGCGAGATGCTGAAAAACGCGGCGGCGGCGTGACTTTGCTCACGATGTCACACGCCGATGCAGCGCCCTCGGCATGGATGGAGGTTGGCAGCTTGCTCGATTTGGATCGCGCGCTCGATGATTTGAAAGCACTCGATCTGCGGCTGTATCAAATCATCGAAATGCACGTTTTTTCTGGCCTCACGTGCACCGAAGTGGGCGCTGAGCTGGGTTTGACCGAGCGCACCGTGAATCGCGAATTGCTCAAAGCTCGAACGCTGCTGGCGCGTGCGTTAGGCGATGATGTCGCCAATAAAGCCAGCGATTGATGTCGGTCGGTCGCATCGGCTTTCGTCTATCCGTTTGATGAATTCGCCATTTAAGGTTTCGCCCGCGCACTGGGCTCGCGTCTCTGCATTGTTTGACCAATTCATCGAACTCGATGCAGCGGCACGCACGACTGCGCTTGAACAATTGCGAGCCAGCGAACCCGACGTCGCCGCTGAGCTCACGGCGCTGCTGCTTGACGCGGCAAGGAGCGGCGCGCCCAATACGTCTGCATCCGCGCCGAGCAAACTCAGCATTGCACCGTTCACCCAGCTTCTGAGCGCGGCGCTCGCCGACAATGCAGCGATTCACTTGCCTGGCGAGCGATTCGGTGCGTGGTCGCTCGAAGCCAAAATTGGTAGCGGCGGCATGGGTGAAGTGTGGCGCGCGAACCGCAACGACGGGTTGTTCGAAGGCAAGGCCGCGGTCA
>JAAFHR010000143.1 GCA_013298455.1 Betaproteobacteria bacterium
CAAGCGCCTCAATGCTTCCGCTTTTTTCAAATACGATCTCACTGATAGCACACAAGCCTACGGTCGCTTGATGTTGTCGAATGTACGCACGGTTGGCGCACCCACCACAGGGCAAGCGCCCGTGGTTTTGAACGGCGTTTACAACGTCAACGCGAGCAACCCATTCATTCCCGCCGAAGCTCGCGGATTGCTCACGTTTGTCGATGGTGTTGCTAAAGTGAACATCAATCGCTCGCTCGGCGAGGTTGGGGTAAAGACACTCGACAATGATCGCGATTCGCTGCAAGCACAGGTCGGAGTTCGCGGCAGCTTTACAGATTCCATCAGTTGGGACGTCTATGCGCAGAGCGGGCGCACTCAAGAAACCATGCTCGTCAGCGGCGATGTGTTGAAGTCGCAAATCCAAGGCTGGGTCAATTCTGCAGACGTGTTTGGCGCGGGCGCTGATGTCTCGTCGCTGCAAAGACAGTTCACGTTTGGCGAGCGCGAGCGCAAGCAATCGGTGATCGCGGCAACGGTGTCAGGCGACACGAGTGACGTGTTCAAGCTGCCAGCCGGACCCGTAGGTTTCTCGCTGGGCACCGAGATGCGCCGCGAAGATGGTCGATTCAACTACAACCAAGATTTGCCCCTGCTCTTCAATCAGGGCATTCCCGCAACGCCCGCGAAGAACCCTTATGTGCGAGCCAACGAAGTCTACGGTGAAGTGTTGATCCCGCTACTGCGTAAGCTTCCGTTCGTTGAAAACTTATCGCTCGAGGGTGCGCTCCGAAACTCCTCTTATCGAAAGTCGGTGGGTGAATCTAATCGCTACACCACGGACAAGATCGGTGCGTCCTGGGCGGTGAGCGAGGATTTGCGCTTCCGAGCCACAGAGCAATCGGTTATTCGTGAACCGAACTTCGGCGAATTCGCCAACCCAACGGTGTCAATCCCATTCAACAGCTTGGTCAACGTAGCTCGTCTTCGTCCGCGCTATGCGGGTGACCCTTGCACGCTTGGTACTGGCAACGCAGAACAGTGTCGCCGTTTCAATGCGCCAGCAGTAGGTTCATATAACTCTTTCGATCCTGCGCTGCTGACCGGCGGATATTTCTTCGGCGGCAATCCCGATATCCGCGCCGAAAAAGGTAAAACCAAAACGCTTGGTGCGGTGATCACACCACGCGCCCTCAAGGGGTTGAGCCTCACGCTCGACTACTACACGATCAACATCAGCGACGCAGTAGGTCAAGTGCAGCCGATTGATGCGCTCACCAGCTGCTACATCACCGATCCGCGCGCCGACAATCCGCTCTGCAAGGCAGTCACCCGCAACGCCACCACGGGGCGCATTGAAAACGGTTTGGTCAACGACCGAAACCTCGCCTTCATCAAGCAGTCGGGTTACGACGTTGATTTGAGCTACAAACAAAACAATCCATTCGGTCGCTCTGGCGAAAAATTCACCTGGCAGTATCAAGCCTCAGTGGTCAGAAATTACAGCATCCAACGCAATGCCGTGCTGACGCCGATCGATTGCAAGGGCACCTTTGGTTCGCGTTGCTCCTCGGATTCCGTTTCGTTGGTTGCGCCAGCGTATCGTCATCGTCTCTCGCTGGCATGGGATGTTCAATCGCTCACGACGCAAGTGGGCTGGAAGCGCGTGGGAAAAGTGCGTGATAGCGCAGTGGGCAGCACCGACGTGATTGCCGCGCAAGACTACTTCGATCTAAACTTTTCTTGGCGCGCACCAGTGAAGGGTTTGACCCTCAACTTTGGTGTGGACAACGTGGCCAATAAGCAGCCACCCACACCAAAAAACGCTGGCTTGTTTAACACCTACCCTGACACGTACAACGTCATCGGTCGCACTTACGGGCTGTCCGTCACCTACAAAATGTAGCGATAAATAGAGGCTACCTGCGGCCTTCTCCGTCTCCTCTTCTCTCTCCCTCTGGAGGAGACGGGGAAGCACCCGCGAAGCAAATCTCTCGCAGCCGCACGACGTGTCGGGGCTAGATCTTTCGCTGCAACTCCGCCACAAATTCATACACGGCGGGAATGCAGTACGAATGGGTGTATTCGATCACCGCGTCGTCCGCGGCAAAACCCTTTCGGGTGATGAAGAGTAAGGCCGAACCGTTGGCAACGCCCAACAGCGCCGATTGCTCGGGGTTGGCGTTTACCGCGCTGATGCGTTGCAGCGCTCGAACGACAGGTGTGCCGGCATCATCGAGATATTGATACAGCGACACATCAACAAGCTTGGGCTCGGGCAAATAGCGAATCGGCAGGCGACTGTATTCGATGGACATCGTCGCACCATCAGCGGTACGCAAGCGCTTCAGCCGCGCCACTTGAGCGTTGGCTCCCAGATTGAGTGCGAGCATCTCTTCAGGGTTGGCGTGGGCGACATCTCGAGAAAGCCATGTTGAACCCGACGCGATGCCGCGCAATCGCAGCTCTTCGCTAAAGCTTGAAAGCCGTGAGAGTGGCTGTTCAAGGCGCGTGGCGACAAACGTTCCGCTGCCTTGTTTGCGAAGCACCAAACCCCATGCTTCGAGCTGGGCCAACGCGCTTCGTGCAGTGACTCTCGACACGCCCAAAAGCTCCACAAACTGCCGCTCTGAAGGCAGTGCTTGCTGCTCTTTCCAGCGCTTGCCTTCGATCAACTTTCGCACACCCATCGCCACCTGCATGTAGAGCGGTGTCGGATCGGTATCTACGGGAGTCAGGCTGGCAATGTCCTCAGCGTTCATTCAAGCGGTTCGCGGGAAGCTCGGAAACGAGCGATGCGCGATGATACACAAGCCGCAATACCACTCAGATACAACGCGGGGCGTCTCGAATCGGCTCTACTGCGTCTGAACGGTCTCTGCGGAAACGGCGTAGTCGCCATTGAGCCACGCCACGATCTCTCTCGCGCAGCGGTGATCGAAGCGGCGATAGCGCTCTAGAAGCAAATGCCGCCGATCCCCCAAACGCTCAAGCCCCCAATCCTGAAGTAACAGTAAATCCTCTCGCACTTGCGTCGTGAGCTCCTCGCCCAAAACGTAGCGCGCCGCGAGGGACCAAGAATCCGCGTACTCATAGGCCGCGCCGCACTTGTAGGCGTTGACTAGTGTCAGCGCGGGGATCAAGCTCAGCCCGGGTTGTAGCGCTGGATTGACGGCGTGCGCAGCTAAGAGCGGCGCATTGGCGGCTGACCGTCCGGTGAAACCGCGCAGATGCAAGTGCGGCGACATGCGCGGCCCATCGTTGACCGGATAGTTATCCCACAACACCGGCAAACGATTGAGCTGCGTAGCAACACGAGTGAGATGGCCCGGCGTGATCTCTCGCGAGCACACCTCTTCGCCCGTCCAAAACACATCGATTCGCGAGTCAAGCAAGCGACCCAAGTCGTAGAGATAGTCCTCGTCACGCTGCCCAAACACGCGATCGAGCACCGTGTCGTCGGAGTAATACGTCGGGCACATCACGATGCGCTTCGCCGTCGTTCGCTCAGCGACCAGTTCAACAATTCGCGCTTGAGTTTGGGCGAGCCCAGGGAGATCGCCGCGCATGTCGTCAAACAAAATCGCGATGATGTCAGGCGACACCGCGTTGAGCTCATCGATTTTTCGCGTCAGGAGTGATCGCGCTGCAGGCGTGAAGTCGTCACACAATCCGTACGGGCTGAGTCCGAGCCCGAACGCCACGTTTTCCGAGCGACAGCTCGCGCCGAATCGACTGAGCGTTGCGATGTCCTCCGCTCGGTGCGGCATGCGCCAGCGGCGGCGCAGTTGCTCGTCGCCCTTCGGTGCATACAAGTAAAAACGGTAACCGGCGGCCGCGAGCTGGCGCATCACAAATTCGCGCTCCGCCCAGCTCCATGCGGGTCCGTAAAAGCCCTCCACGATGCCCAGCGGCAGATCGAGCTCATGCCGAAACGGCACGGACGCAGGCACTGCATTCAATGCGCTCGTGGCGGGTCGAGAAGCAGAATTGAGTTTCAACGCTCGCATGACGGCCCCCTCAAACTGTTTCCGTCACTTTAGAGAGAAACGGCGGACGATCCGGATCGAATCCGCGCGCCACGGACAGCGACGCTGCAAAACGATAAAACGATTGAATCAGACTCAAGGGATAGATCGCCGGATGGAGCGCACCGTCCACCGCTAGCGACGTCGCGCCGTTTGCCCGAATCCCCGCGCCGACCACCGCAGCATCGCGACTCAAAAAGTCGCGCGCGAGCTTGTCGAAATCGGCGCCAGTTTCATCGTTGGGCGCAAACATCAACACCGGAAAACCGTCACGCACAATCGCCATCGGTCCATGGCGCACCTCGGCGGCGCTAATCGCTTCAGCATGGATGCCGCAAGTTTCTTTGAGCTTTAATGCGGCTTCTTGCGCAATAGCCAAACTCAAGCCACGGCTTACCACGTAGAGATTCGTTGCCTTCAAAAGCGGCCGCTCCGCGGCCGACCAATCGGTTGCCCACGATTGCGCCAGCGCCGACGGCGCCGTGACGACTGCGCGCCGCAAGTCGTTGTCTTCCGACCAATGCGCCACCATCGACGCAATGGCCGACAGCGAAGCGATGAATGACTTCGTTGCTGCAACGCTTTTTTCCTCACCCGCACACAACGGAATCACGAAATCCGCAAGCGCTGCAAGGGGCGAATCGGTAACATTCAAAAGCGCCACGACCATGGCCCCCGATTCCTTTGCGCGTCTGGCAGATTCGACAATGTCGGGGCTCTTCCCTGATTGCGAAATGACGATGAACAAGGTGCCCTGTTGCAGCAATGGATTGACGCGATACACCGATGAAATGGAGGGCGCATGCGACAGCACCGGCAACGCAAGCCGTGTCTCGATCAAATACTTCGCGTACGTCGCCGCGTTGTCCGAACTTCCACGGGCGCAGGTTACTACCAGTTGCGGCGCGCGAGCTCGCAGCGCCGCCCCCAGCCGTCCGTAGATCGCGCGGTTGTGCTCGGTTTGCCAAGCCACGACATTGGCGGAATCGCGCGCCTCGGAAAACATCAACGTATTCTCGGCAGCGCTAGGAAATTGCATCAGTGCGTTCATTCAACTCTTTCGACGGGACGACGATTCAGCTGAGCTTTCGACCGGTGCGACTTTCGGCGACGCTGCAGTGAATTTCCGTTGATTTCAACGCAATTCTACATTGGTATTTAACTGGTATTGTTGAAAGAGTTTTTACCAACAACATATTCAGCGTAAGCCAATCATCTATGGGCGTTTTGCAGCTTTTGAATATTTTTCGATAAATATTCAAAACAGCCTGTAGCCCATATGAATGATGGTTTTAATGAAAATGCTGTATCTCCGACCAACATGAGCTTGAGACTGGAGTCGTCCCGCGAAGCGTCATGCGCCGAACGGCAAGCCAATCAGCCGAGGAGCGCGCCGACGTCGTCCCAGCCGTACACGTACTCTGCCAACGGGAAGCCCGACATTTCGAATGGCACTTCGCTTCGGAGCGTTGCGCCCATGCGCTCATAGAAAGCAATTGCAGGCTGGTTGCCTTTGAGCACTTCGACGCGAACGCTGTTGTGCCCAACCGAGTGCAAGTGGTGCAGCGCAGTTCGGGTCAGCGCTTGCCCTATGCCCTGTCGTTGCACGCGTTGCAGCAAATAGAGTGCGAAGAGCTGCCCGGTCAAACCGTGTTCGACAGCGCTCGCCGAACCCGCACAGGCGAAGCCGACCACTGCTCCCGCTTGCTCACACACCCAAACTGGCGATTTCTGCGCGGTGAGCACCGCGATCCAGCTGTCGGTCCGTGCTCGAAGACTCGCCCAGTCGTCAATCGCCGGCTGCGGCACGATACTCGGATAAGTGCTCCGCCAGCTCTCGCAATGAACGTGTGCAATCGCGGCCGCGTCGGCAACCATCGCTTTTCGAATCTCGTAGCCAACGGACTCGCATCTCGTCGCACTAACTTTCATAGCGTGGCGCCCCTTCCTCGAATCATGAAACAGTCGAAGGCATTTAACGCAGATTTCGCAGATTCAACGCAGATTGCCGCAGATTTTCTTTATTTTCTGCTGGGCTTTGCGCGCTTTTTTCGCTCTAAAAAATCTGCGTAAATCCGCGCTAAATCTGCGCAATCTGCGTTAAAAAATGGTTCGAAACTTTCGTTGCGTCAGGTTAGTTCGCACTCGTCGCCTCAGACGTCCGAACCCGCGCCGCATCACGATTGAGTCCGCTCAGAATCGCTTTGAACGACGCGGTCACAATGTTCGAATCCATGCCCACGCCATGCAGCGTGGGGCCATCGCCTACGCGCATTTCGATGTAGGTGATTGCAGTGGCGTTGGCGCCTTGGCCGATGGAGTGTTCGTGATAATCCATCACCTTGACCGGGGCATGCAGCTCGCCAGCGATGGCGGAAACGAACGCGTCGATCGGGCCATTGCCAGTGCCCTTGGCTCGGTGCGTGGCGCCGTCGATCACGACCTCGGTTTGCACTTCAACGGCCTCGGGTTTTGATGAATCTTCAGCGAGCTTATGGCCCACGTATTTGTAAGGCGTGGGCTTGCTCAAATACTCACGATCAAAGATGTTCCAGATGTCATCCGCAGTCATTTCCTTGCCCGTGGTGTCCATCACTTGTTGCACGACTTGCGAGAACTCGATTTGCATACGGCGTGGCAAATCAACGCCGTATTCGCTTTGCAGAAGGTAGCTAATGCCTCCCTTGCCCGATTGCGAATTCACGCGGATCACGGCTTCGTAGCTGCGGCCAACGTCCATCGGATCGATCGGCAGATACGGCATGTCCCAGATCTGCGTTTGTTTGGCTTCACGCGAAGCAAATGCTTTCTTGATCGCGTCTTGATGCGAGCCAGAAAAGCTTGTGTAGACCAAGTCGCCGGCGTAGGGATGACGAGGATGCACGGCAATTTGATTGCAGTATTCAACGGTTTTTTTAATCTCGTCGATGTCGCTGAAATCAAGGTTTGGATGCACGCCCTGCGAATACATATTGAGCGCTAAGTTCACGATATCGACGTTTCCAGTGCGTTCGCCGTTTCCGAAGATGCAGCCTTCAACACGATCCGCACCAGCCATCAACGCGAGTTCTGCAGCGGCCGTTCCAGTGCCACGATCATTGTGCGGATGCAATGAAATCAAGATGCAATCCCGCTTCGCAACATTTCGAATGATCCACTCGATTTGATCGGCATAGCAGTTCGGCGTGGTGTTTTCCACCGTCGTTGGCAAATTGATGATGACTTTGTTTTGCGGGGTTGCGCCGAATTCCTCAACGACCGTATCGATCACGCGTTTAGCGAAATCCATCTCGGTATTGGAGAACATTTCCGGTGAAAACTCGAAGCGCCATTCGATCTCGGGGTTTTTGGCCATCAGCGCCTTGACTTGCCGCACGTGCGGAATGGTCATCGTTTGGAGCACCTCTTCTTGCGATAAACCAAACACCACGTTTCGCATCACCGGCGCGGTGGCGTGATACAGGTGGAAAATCGCGCGCTTGACGCCTTTGAGTGATTCAAACGTGCGCTCGATAAACGCATCGCGCGCCGGTGAAAGCACTTGAATCCACACGTCATCAGGAATCTGCTTTTGCTCGATCAAAAATCGAACGAAATCAAAGTCCGTCTGTGATGCCGAGGGAAAACCGACTTCGATTTCTTTGATACCAATTCGAACATTCAGCGCAAACATTTTCTTTTTGCGCTCTACATCCATGGGCTCAATGAGCGATTGATTGCCATCGCGCAAATCGGTAGCGAGCCAAATCGGCGGTGTTGTGATCGTTTTGTTCGGCCATGTGCGATCCGCAAATGCGAACGGTTTGTAGGCGGCGTATTTTTGATTGGGTTGTTTCAACATGGGCATGATGATGCTCCGAAAGGGCGAGAAAACGTAGGATCGAAATGGCGTGAGCCGTTCACCGTTTCAGGTGAGAGCGC
>JAAFHR010000144.1 GCA_013298455.1 Betaproteobacteria bacterium
GGGTGACGCAGCGTCCCCTCCCCTTCAAGGGGAGGGTTAGGGTGGGGATGGGTTTCGGTGGAGCATCAACACTGTAGGAACAGAGTTGTCCGCCGTTCGTGGTGAGCTTGTCGAACCACTGCAACACGCCTGTCCAAATTCTCTGCAACTGAGAGGCTTCGGTTTCGGCCAAAGGCCGAGTTACTTTTGGCATTGCCCAAAAGTAACCAAAAGGCTAGCCCCTGGCGCCCGCCTGATCCTGCAGTGCTCGCGCTTTTACGTAAATGAGTGCGGAATGCCTCAACGGCACACGAATGCTTCGCTGTCGCTACGCACAGTGTGTGCCGGAGACGCATCTACGACCGCACAACACTGCGCGCTTCGGGACGGGCGCAAGTGGCGGAGCACATTCGAGATAATCTCTCAAAGTTGATTTCAACGTAAACCCGCTAATCGTCAGGCGTGACTCAAGATGATTTTTAAACTCTCGCTGGTAGTTTTCCTCGCGCTCCTGTGCACTCAAGCGGTGGCGCAGGAGTTCAAACCATATCCAAGGGCGGAGGTTTCCAAACGTCAGTGGCAAGCGTATTTGGACGAGGTAGTAACAAAGCATGGAGCAACAGAAAAAAAGCAGTCCGATGAGAAGTTGGTGATGTACATAAACGCCGAAACCAACACGAGTTATGTCTTTACGATGGAAGGACACCCAGCTCATCCGGCATGGGTTACTCGCCAGCCTCAAAAACGCGGTGATGCCGGTGATGCCATCCATATCGCTCAGATTGGGTACTTCGCGGGGAACGAACCTGCCTTTGCGTCGCTATTCCGAGCATTCGCATCGCAAAACGAGAAGGTCTCGCATGACATGCAAAGCCAGCGAGATTCTGATTCTGCCTTGCTCGAAATCAAAAGCGCGAAGAGCGTAGGCGGGGAATGGGAGCTCATTGCTCGCTTCTCAAAGGCAGTCGAGATAGCCAACGCCCAACGGACGATATCGAAAGAAGCGGCAAAACTGTGCGGATCTCAAAGCTTTACCTTTGGGAGATACGCTTTCGCGTCGCAAGAAAGACTTGCCCCAAAAATAACCGAGCTCAGCGACGGCTCCTTGACTCTAACGCAGCAGTTAATTTGCGACGAAAAAAACGAATCCGTCACTGCTCCTTCGTCAGTTTCGCCACGAGCTGCGACGTGGGCACCAAGTGAGAGCCAACGAGCGGCAGTCTTGGCCGCAACTAAGCGTTACTTTGAGGCCAGTAACATGAGTGATCCAGCAACTGCATACGCAATGCTCTCACCTTCGATGCGTGCTACACAGACCCAAACTCAGTGGCAGAGCGCCGCAGAAGGGTTTAGGGCGAGAGCCGGAAACATGGTGTCACGGGAGTTTTCAACTGCCACTTGGTATCCGAACTCCGACTCCCCAGAAGGCAAGCGAACTTTTGTTGCGGTCGATTTCAAAGGTCAATATGAAAAGCTCGAGGTGTACTGCGGATACGTCGTTTGGGCGCTTGGCAGCGACGATTCATTTTCGCTAGTGCGAGAGGAAAGAAATGTGATCGAAAAAGCGGTTGCTGAGAAGATGACGAGCCAGGACATAGCAGTCTTTCGAAAAAAGTACTGCCGGTAGCAGCTTAAGTACCAGACAATTGGGTCGAGCAGCTCACGCCCCTTGCGCCCGCCCCGAAGCGCGCAGTGTTGTGCGGTCGTAGAGGCGTCTCCGGCACACACTGTGCGTAGCGTGAGCGTTGCATTCGTGTGCCGTTGACGCATCCCGCACTCATTTACGTAAAAGCGCGAGCACTGCAGGATCAGGCGGGCGCCCGGGGCTAGCCTTTTGGTTGCTTTTGGGCAATGCCACGGCGCAGCAGCGCGGAGACCTATGCGCGACAGCGCGTTAGTCGGAGCAAAAGTAACTCGCTCAGAGAGCGAAATGAAGCGTCTCGAAAGAGTATCCGTGATTCGAATTAAAACTCTGGTTCGACAAGCTCAGCACGAACGGCGGACAACCCTGTTCTTACAGTGCTGATGCTCCACCGAAAACCATCCCCCCTCCCAGCCTCCCCCTTTAAGGGGGAGGAACCATGCCATTGCGGCGGCGCTCCGCTCCGCGCAACAAAAAACCCCGCAAACCCAGCAAAATACCGGCATGACTACCCAACCCACCTCTGCGCCCGCCACAAGCACTGGCGCTTTCGACATCTCCAGCAAAACTGGAAATCCCAACTCCGGCCTTCGCGGCAACTATGCTGCGATGCGCGCTGATTTCACTGTGCCGCAGGTGATGCTTGATTACACGAGCGAGGAGCAGTCGCGCTGGCTTCGGCTGGTGGAGCGGCAATTGGCGCTGTTGCCGGGGCGGGCTTGTCGAGAATTTTTGGATGCGGTGAGCAACAATCCGGCGCTCAACATGCGTCGTGGGATTCCTGATTTTTCAGAGGTCAACATCGCGCTCAAGGCTGCTACGAATTGGCAATTGGTGGCGGTGCCAGGGCTGCTGCCGGATGATGTTTTTTTCACGCATTTGGCGAATCGGCGCTTTCCGGTGACGGTGTGGCTCCGAGAGGAAAGTGAGTTTGATTACATCGTAGAGCCGGATTTGTTTCACGATTTTTTTGGGCATGTGCCGATGCTTTTTACGCCGATTTATGCCGATCATTTAGAGGCGTACGGCCACGGTGCACTTAAGGCAAAACGGCTCGGCGCGCTCGATTGGTTGGGGCGCTTGTATTGGTTCACGATTGAGTTTGGTTTGATTCGTGAAGGTGACAAAGCAGTTTCCTATGGCGCCGGGATTTTGTCGTCGCCCAAGGAATTGATTTACGCTGTTGAGAGCGCGATTCCAAAGCGTGTGCCATTTGACGTGATGACATCAATGCGCACGCCGTATCTAATTGACGATGTGCAAACGACGTACTTCGTGCTCGATTCGTTGCAGCAACTTCGCGATGACACTGCGCCAGATTTCACGCCTTTTTACGCCGCGCTCGCTTCGCAGTCGGCTGGGTAAATTTAGCGCTCATCACATCCGCAAACCACGGATCGACCGGCTGACCGCCGAACGATTCCACTAAGAAATCGATAAACGCTCGAGTACGCGCGGGCACGTATTTTCTAGACGGCATCGCGGCGTAAATGTGGAGCGTAATGATGCGCCAGTTGGGCAACACAATTTCCACTTCACCGCGCTTGACGGCATCATGCGTCATGAAGGTGGCGAGCGCGCCGACACCCATGCCATGCATCGCGGCGTGATGCAGCGTGTCGAAATGACTGGTGGCGAGCGCCATCTTCGGCGGCGGCACTTTCACCGGCGTTTGTCGTGACTTTGGATCGCGCGGCGTGAACACCGTATCGGTACGACCATCCGGCGTGTAGGGCAGCAGCATGTCGTGATTGACCAAATCCATCGGATGCTCGGGCCGCCCCACGCGGTCAAGATAGGCGGTACTGGCGCACAAGGTAATTTCGCTTTGCGCCAACATGCGTGCCACGAACCCACCGCTACTGAGTGGTTTGACGAGCGACAAGATTGAAACGTCGTGGCCCTCATCGACGGTGCCGACGATGCCTTGTACCGTGAGCTCAACTACTAATTTCGGATAACGCTGTCGAAATTTTGGCAGATGACGCGCCAGTTGGTGCGTGGCGAATCCAGGCGCGCAGAGCACACGCACCGTGCCCTCGGGCTCGGCAGTTTCGAGCGTTGCGACGGTTTCCGCCGCTTCAACGTCGATCAAAATCCGCTGTACGTGCTCAAGGTATCGCTCGCCGGCTTGCGTGAGCGTGACGCTCCGAGTGGTGCGATTGAGTAGCCGTACCCGCAGATGCGCTTCCAGCTCCATCACCAAACGCGTCACTACAGCGGGCGCGAGATCAAGCGCATCGGCGGTTTTGCTGAAGCTCGCGAGCTCAACTACCTTGGCGAACGCGCGCATTGCTTTGAGTTGATCCATCGACTGACCTTTGGGTGTGAAGCTGCAATTGCAATGGATTCATTATTGCTCATTTGCGAATAATGAATTGCGCTGCAGGCTATTTATTCATGCCCTAGCAATACCTAACATTCATTCCATCGACGAAGCACTGAGTGATTTGTCTTTAAGCCGAATACGAAAACTTGTTCGGCTTATAGGCCGATCACCGGGACTCGATTGATCCGCGACCGATGTTCGGCGCAGGGAAAAACACTCACTAACCTTCTCCTCTAGGAAATCATCATGAATACGAAACAAGTAATCATCGCTTCAATGTTTGCCGCAGCTAGCTTTGGCGCACACGCCTCGGACATCGACGCTGCAGCGTTCGCGTCTGCCGGCACAGTGTCTGTACAAGCCGCGCAAGCCAACACGTCGCCCGTGGTTAGCCGTTTGTTGAGCGGCGCGGCAGCGTCAACGCTCTCCAATTGCGTGATCGGCTACAGCGAAGCAGCGTCTAGCACCATCTGCCCCGCGCCGGATTCACGCACACGTGCCGAAGTGCGCGCTGAAACCGCCAAATGGGCGGCAACCCGCGCTCAACGCTTCGACGCCACTTACTCGGGTGGTGCGCAGTAAGCCTGAGTAGATGTAGGTAGAGCCCGTTTGCGCTGTGGAGCGACGAGCGTTGCTCAACGCGACGGATAGCCGTCGGCCTACGAAGATTTCGTAGGCCGACGGCTTTATGTCGTTTGGGTCAGTGTGAAACGCGGATCACCCAAGCGCCGTTCGCCCTGAGCTTGTCGAAGGGTTGGTGGCGCGCCGCCCACGCTTTGACAAGCTCAGCCCGAACGGCAACAGAATCTTTCTGCTTAAAGAAGCAGTATTGGGTCCGCGTGATCTTAACTATTCGCTTTTACCCTTTATTAATTAAGGGATAGCGGCCTATTTGATTGGTTTTCGAAAACAACTAAAAACGTCGTACAGCCTTCATAAATACAGGGCTTTATTGAAATGGTTGTTTATAGGCAAATCATCGATTCGCGCTGCACTTGGGTGGCTGCGCTCATCTAGACTCGTGGCGTGATCGCACCGAAAACTGCCCACTCGCAACCCGCTGAGCCGCTCGCGCTGTTTGGCGGCACTTTTGATCCTGTTCATTTCGGCCATCTGCGTGTGGCTTCAGACACCGCCGCAGCGCTTCGTTTGCCGGAGCTGCGGCTGATTCCATCGAAGAAACCGGTGCATCGTGATGCCACGAGCGCCAATGCAGCACAGCGTTTGGCGATGTTGCGGCTCGGGGTGAGCGAGTTTCCCGGACTTCGCATTGACGATTGCGAACTCATTCGCGAAACGCCGAGCTACACGGTGTTCACGCTCGAGCACTTTCGCGAGCGGTTTCCCGAGCGAGCGCTCATTTGGGTGATCGGCATTGATGCATTTTTGGGCATCACGCGCTGGTACGAATGGCAGCGGCTCTTCGATTTAGCGCATTTTGTAGTGCTCAATCGACCGGGTTTTGCAGTCGCCAATGCGCTGTCGGCGAGCTTATCGAGCGTGTGGAATGGTCGGCTCACGTCGGACGTTTCGGCACTTCGAACAAACCTGCACGGCCAGCTCTACCTACACACCGTCGCCCCGCAAGCCGTCTCTGCCACCGAAATACGCAACATGCTTTTAGAAGGCGCGTCGGATAATGCGCTCAGGCCATTGCTCCCAGCGTCGGTGCTGGCCTATATTCGTGAAAATCGGCTCTACACGGGGCCAACATGACGCGTTCACGCTGAACGCCGACACACAAAAAAGGACTCGCTTGCAACTCGACAAAATCCCACAGGCCGCCGTTACCGCCCTTGAAGACATCAAAGCCCGCGACATCACGGTTTTGAACACGCGCACACTCACCGCGATGTACGACACGTTGGTGATCGCTACCGCCGACAGCCCGCGCCAAGCCAAGGCGCTCGCCAAAAACGTGAGTGACGATGTGAAAGCCGCCGGCGGCAACGTTTACGCGACCGAGGGATTGGACACAGGCGAATGGGTGATCGTAGATTGCGGCGACACCGTCGTGCACATCATGCAGCCCACCACGCGCGCGCTCTACAACCTAGAAGAGCTGTGGACGCCCGCCGGCGGCGCAATCCGCATCGCCGCGAGACCCGACAAGGGCTTGGTCAAGGCCTCGGCGCCCGATCAGCAAGGACCGGTGGTGAAAGCCAAAGCGACGCCTGCTGTGAAAGCGAAGAAAGTTGCCGCCGTGGTCTTGGCGCAACCCGTTGCAGTTGCAGCCGTCGCGCCAGCTGCGGTCGCGACTGCAGTTGCGAAGAAAATTACCGCGACGAAAGCCGCCAAGAAGCCCGCCACCAAGACCGTGAAGCCCGCCGCGCCCGCAGCGAAGGCTCCAGCAATCAAAGCCAAATCCACCAAAGCCATCAAAACCGCCGAGAAGCCCGCGGTGAAAAAGCCTGCCGCGAAGAAAGCGGCCGCCAAGAAACCCGCTGCAAAAAAACCTAGCGCTGTGAAAGTCGTTGCAAAGAAAACGAGCACTGTGAAGGTCGTTGCGAAGAAGCCCGCCGCGAAAGTCATCGCGACCAAGAAGCCCGCAACGAAGAAACCTGCGGCCAAGAAAGCCGCCGTAAAAGCGGTCGCGGCGAAAAAACCAGTGGCTAAGAAGCCTGCGGTCAAAAAAGTTGCAGCGAAAAAGCCAGCCGTGAAAGCGATTGCAAAAAAGGTCGTCGCGAAGAAACCTGTAGCCAAAAAGCCCATGGCCAAAAAAGCCGCCGCAAAGCCAGCGGCCGCAAAGCCAGCGGCCGCAAAGAAAGCCGTCGCTAAGAAAGTCGCGGCGAAAAAACCCGTAGCCAAAAGCGTCGTAGCGAAAAAGGTCGCGGCTAAGAAGCCAACCGCCAAGAAACCAACGGCCAAGACTGCTTCGGCAACGAAACCCGCGGTAAAGAAAGTGGGCGCGAAGAAACCCGCTGCCAAAAAAGCCGCCGCACAGAAACCAGTGGCCAAGAAAGCGGCTGCAAAGAAACCCGCTGCGAAGCGCAAATAAGGCGTTTTGCTCGCTAATCGGTTGCGGCTATGCGGCTCAAACTCATCGCCCTCGGCCACAATCAGCCGCGTTGGGTCGTTGACGGCGCCGACGAATACAGCAAACGCTTCCCGCCGGAATGGCCGTTTGAGCTCACCGAACTCAAACCCGAAAAACGGGCGGCAAATCGCTCCACCGAATCGATTCTTGCGCTTGAAGCAGAGCGAATTCGTACGCAAATCCCCAAGCAATCGCTGCTGATCGCGCTTGATGAGCGCGGCGAGCAGCTCACCACCCGCGCCCTCGCCGAGCAGCTACAACTGTGGTCACGCGAAGCCCCGTCAGCCACGTTCGTAATTGGCAGCGCCGATGGTTTAGACGATGCCCTCAAACGCGAGGCTCGCCAGCGCATCGGGCTCTCCAAACTCACCCTGCCGCACGGCATGGCGCGGGTGCTGCTGATCGAGCAGCTCTATCGCGCCATCAGCGTCTTGGCCGGGCATCCGTACCATCGCGATTGACGAAAATTTCTGTCCGACACGGTCCCGGTCTTCCGTCTAGGAGCCAGACCCTGTAAAACTAGCAGTGTATGAACGAGATCTACCTAGCTTCGAAGAGCCCACGACGGCTCGAACTGCTCCAGCAGATGGGTGTAGCCTGCAAAATGGTGCTGCTGCGCGAAGACAACGGCCGCATGCGCGATCTGGATGAGTCGCCGCTCGCCAGTGAAAACCCGTTTATCTATGTCGAACGGATGGCCAAAATGAAGGCCGATATCGGCATGTTGCGCGTTAAACAGCGCGCGCTATCGCCGATGCCGCTACTCGGGGCCGACACCACCGTCGTGCATAACGGCGCAATTCTCGGCAAACCCACGAGTGCGGCCGAC
>JAAFHR010000145.1 GCA_013298455.1 Betaproteobacteria bacterium
TTGGGCAAGGCCGGGCGAGCGAATTGCTCTTCACGGGCCGCGCAATGAGCGCGGACGAAGGGCTTGCGTGGGGATTTTTCGCGTCGCTTCACGCGCCTGATGAGTTGCAGGAAGCCGCCGCTGCTTTAGCGCAGCAGCTAGCGAGTGGCCCCACGTTTGGCCACGCGATGACAAAAAACATGCTTAACCAAGAATGGAGCATGAGCATCGATATGGCGATTGAGGCCGAGGCGCAGGCGCAGGCCATTTGCATGAAAACCCATGACTTCACGCGCGCCTATGAAGCGTTTGCAGCCAAGCAGAAACCTGTGTTCAAAGGGGATTGATGTGCGTGCGGATACCGATCACCTGACGCTACCGTTTTTTGATCACACCCACCGCGAGCTCGGTCACAGCCTAGCGGATTGGTTGCCGAATCAAGTGGTTGATGAGACAGACGACCGTGTTGCTTGCCGAGAATGGGTTGCGCGCTTGGGGCGTAATCAATGGCTTCGTTACTGCGTTCCAGCCGCACACGGCGGGATGCTTGAAGCGTTGGATTCACGTGCGTTGGTCGTCCTTCGCGAGAGTCTGGCGTTTCATTCGCCGTTGGCTGATTTCGCGTTTGCCATGCAAGGCTTAGGTAGCGGTGCGATAACGCTCGCCGGCACATCAGCTCAGCAAGCGACGTATCTAAGCGCGGTGGCCAAGGGCGAAAAAATCGCGGCGTTTGCGCTCTCCGAGCCCGACGCAGGCTCTGACGTTGCCGCCATGCAAACAACCGCCGTCGCTACGCCTAACGGCTACGTTTTGAACGGCACGAAAACATGGATCAGCAACGGTGATCTTGCCGATTTCTATTGCGTTTTTGCCAAGACCGATCCGGGCGCTGGGACTCGCGGCATCAGCTGCTTTATCGTCGACGCGAATGCAGCGGGCCTAGATAGCAGTGAGCACATTCATGTGATGGCGCCACATCCGCTCGCGAAGCTGCGTTTCAACGATTGCCACGTGAGTGCCGAAGCGTTGGTAGGTACGGTCAATGGCGGTTTCAAGCTCGCCATGCAAACCCTAGACATCTTCAGAGCGTCGGTCGCGGCGGCTGCATTGGGTATGGCGCGGCGAGCGATGCACGAAGCGCTTCTCCACGCAAAGCAGCGAAAAATGTTCGGTCAATCGCTCGCAGATTTTCAGCTCACGCAGGCGAAGTTTGGAGAGATGAGTGCATTGATTGACAGCGCAGCGCTGCTCACTTATCGCGCCGCATGGATGCGCGACGTGCAGGGCGCTCGCACCACGGCTGAGGCTGCGATGGCCAAAATGACGGCGACGGAAAACGCGCAACAGGTGATCGATAGGGCGCTGCAAATGCACGGCGGGCGCGGCGTGGAGGTCGGCTCCACCATCGAGCATCTGTATCGCGATATACGCTCGCTACGGATTTACGAAGGTGCGACTGAAGTGCAGCAACTCATCATCGGTAAGGCGGCGCTCGGGAGATAGCCACATGCACACTGCTCACCTCGACACGTTTGTAAAGGATCGCCTACCGTCTGCCGACGCGCGAGCGCAGCTCACGTTTGATCGCCTCGGGTGGCACTGCCCAGCACGGGTGAACTTGGTGGTAGCGCTGCTCGATGATGCCGTGCTGAAAAAGGGCTTTGCAGCTCGATCTTTTCTTTGCTCTGATGCAGAAACGATCACCTACGAAGCGGCGCTACAACGAGTCAATCAGATCGCGAACCTGCTCGTTAAACGAGCAGCGCTGGTTCCCGGTCAACGCGTATTGCTGCGCGGCGGCAATTCGATTGTGCTGGCGCTCTGTTGGCTTGCAGTGGTGAAAGCAGGCGGTATTGTGGTGGCCACAATGCCGCTCCTACGTGCCAAAGAGCTCGGAGAAATCATCGCGACATCAAAGCCAGCGCTCGCGCTGTGTGATGCTAGTTTGATCGACGAACTCAAGACTGCGATCAACGAGTCAGCACAGCCGCAAACGGTGGTGATGCGCTTTCATACCGTCGATGCTGCAGCTGATTTGTTTCATGCTGCAAGCGCTGAGTCGGTGGTGTTCGAGGCCTGCCAAACGTATGCTGACGATATCGCGCTGCTCGCCTTTACATCTGGCACTACGGGAAAGCCAAAAGCGGCGTGTCACTCGCACCGCGACGTTTTGGCTTCGTGCGAGGCGTGGCCGAAGCATGTCCTCAAACCGCGCCCAGACGACGTGTTTATTGGTTCGCCGCCACTGGCGTTTACCTTTGGCCTAGGGGCATTGTTGATCTTTCCGATGTGGGCGGGCGCATCGGTGTATTTTCCGTCCAAGGGTTACACGCCCGAGACGATGGCGCAAACCATCGCCCGAATCGGCGCCACGCTCACGGTGACCGCACCAACGTTCTATCGACAGATGGCGCCATTTGCTGCGGCATTATCGTTGCCAACGCTTCGTGCGAGCGTCAGCGCGGGCGAGGGTTTGCCAGACGCTACGCGCACGTTATGGCGTGAGGCTACTGGCATTGAAATGATCGACGGCATCGGTGCAACTGAGATGTTTCACATCTTCATTTCTTCGTCGGGCGACGAGGTGAAGCATGGTGCGATCGGTCGGGTCGTTCCCGGCTACGTTGCGAAGGTGGTCGACGACGAAGGCAACGAGTTGCCGCGTGGCACGGTGGGCAAGCTCGCGGTCATCGGGCCCACGTCGTGTAAGTATCTCGACGATGCCCGACAAGGCAATTACGTCAAAGCAGGTTGGAACTACCCGGGCGACGCGTTTCTGCAAGACGAAGACGGCTACTTTGTCTACCAAGCTCGTGCAGACGACATGATCATCACTTCGGGCTACAACGTGGGCGGTCCCGAAGTTGAGGATGCGCTGCTGCGGCATGATGCCGTGGCCGAGTGCGCGGTCATCGGTCAACCTGACGAGGCGCGCGGGATGATCGTCAAAGCGTTTGTTGTCTTGAAGCCTGGCTTTGTTGGCGACGACGGCATGGTGGAATCGCTGCAATCGCATGTGAAAGCGCTGATTGCTCCTTACAAATATCCGCGCGAAGTCGAATTCGTTCTGTCGCTCCCGCGCACCGAAACCGGGAAGTTGCAGCGCTTCAAACTACGAGGAACCACGCCATGAAACTTCTACAGCCTGAAGGTTGGATGCCACCGAAAGGCTACGCCAATGGCATTGCTGCTCGGGGTACGATGATTTTTGTCGGAGGACAAATTGGCTGGACGTCGCATCAAGTATTCGAGAGCGATGATTTCATCCATCAAACGAAGCAAGCGTTGCAAAACGTACTCGCTGTGTTGAACGCGGGTGGTGCAGGTGCCGAGCACATGGTGCGAATGACTTGGTACGTGATCGATCGCGATGAGTACAACGCGCGGCTCAAGGAGTTGGGCGCGGTGTATCGTGAGGTGATGGGGCGACACTTTCCTGCGATGAGTTGTGTGGCGGTGTCTGCTTTGATGGAGAAGCGCGCGAAGGTTGAGATTGAGGTGACAGCGGTGCTGCCAGACGCCATTTAGCGAGCAATGTAGGAGCGGCTTGCCGCGAATGCTCGCCTACATTCAAACGCTCTTGAATCGTCAAGTCTTATCGCGGTGGAACCGCTCCTACAAGTCGATGTAGGAGCGGTTCCACCGCGATTGCTTCATCTCCAAGCACAGGTTCAATGGGCAAACTTTCGCGGCAAGCCGCTCCTGCAGAGCGCGTCGCTTCAGCGGCTACTGACGGTTTTGCGCCACAAATTCCTTGACCGTTTCAATCACCAATTCCTGATGATCGCGGTGCGGCGAATGGCCGCAATTTGGGATCAACATCAGCTCGCCGTTTTGCACATCACGGGCGACTGTTTCCACCTGCGCTGCGCTGCCGTATTCATCGTCTTCGCCTTGAATTGCAAGGCACGGAGCCACGATGTGCGAGAGCGCATCCGTGATGTGCCAGCCGCGAAATTCGTCACTGAGCCAGACATCGTTCCACCCCCAAAATGCGGAATCGACGTCACCGTGATGCCGCGATAAACGATCACGTAGGTCAGTACGGGTATACGCGTCTTTGGCCAGCTCGATACTTTCGATGCTCTTTTGCTCAACGAAAATGTGCGGCGCAAGCGTGACGACCCCCTGAATCGCCAACGGAATGGTTGCTGCGTAAATCAGCGCGATGCTTCCGCCATCGGAGTGCCCAAACAGCCAAGGTCGCTCGATCTTCAGTGCGGCTAACAACTGCGGCAATACGTTTTGACCCTCGATGTGAAGGAAGTTGCTCTGCCACCTCTCCTCCAGCGGCCGCGGCGTTGATTTGCCATAGCCGTAGCGCGAGTAGACCAAACCGCGCATGCCCAGCGCTTTACAAAGCGCGTCGGGAAAGTCGCGCCACATCGACACCGAGCCGAGGCCCTCGTGCAAAAACACCATCGTGTCACGAGCGCTGAGATCGCCCACCCAAGCGCATTCAAGCGCAACATCGCGCCCGTTGCGGCGCACTTTTACGGAGACGGTTTGAGACATGTAAAAACTCTGCAAAGGAAGGCGAGCTGGACGCGCATGTTGTGTTGCCGCAGCGATGAAAACCGAGCGAGATTATCGAACAAAATCCGCAGATGATTGCAACGTGGAATCGTCGGCGCTGCTTCCGCGCTCCGCAATCTGCCAACGCAACAGCGCGCAATCCCAGCACATGAATCGCGCTCCCGTAGCGGCCGATTAGCCAGCAGGCGAGCCCACGGTAACGACAATCTTCCCCATCGCCTTACGGGTGGAAAGCCGTTTGAGCGCATCAATCACGCCATCGAGTGGCACTCGCTCAGTGATCGCGATCGGCAGTTTTCCCTCAGCAAACCATGTCGCTAGTTGCTGCATGTTCCGAAGGTGACCTTTTGGATCGCGGGCGACGCTGTCGCCCCAAAACACGCCGAGAATTTGGCGCTCAGAGAGCAGCGCAAGGTTGAGCGGAATCTTTGGAATATCGCCCGCCGCGAAGCCCACAACGAGGTAGCGGCCACGCCATCCGAGCGAACGAAGTGCGGGCTCAGCATACACGCCACCCACCGCGTCGTAGACCATTTCAACGCCTTTCTTCCCGACGATGGCCGTGACCTGTTCGCGCCAATTCTCTTTGGTGTAATCCACCAAATGGTCCGCTCCGAGTGACTTGCAGAGCGCGAGCTTTTCGTCGCTTGACGCAGCGGCAATCACCGTTGCGCCCATGAGCTTCGCGAGTTGAATCGCCGCAGTTCCTACGCCGCCCGAAGCGCCCAACACCAACAGTGTTTCACCGGGCTTCAGTGCGCCGACGTCTTGCAGCGCGTGCAACGTCGTTGCATAGGTGAAGACGAAGGATGCGCCTTCGTCGAAGCTCATCATCGGCGGCAGCGGTGCGAGCCTAATTGCAGGTGCTTCGGCGTACTCCGCGAAGCCGCCTTGCCCGATCGGCGCGATCACTTTGTCGCCTACTTTGAAATGCGCGACACCTTCGCCAACGGCATGCACTACACCTGCGTACTCCGCACCGGGAACAAACGGCACGGGAGGCTTGATTTGATAAAGCCCTTGACACATCAGTGCATCGGGAAAGTTGAGCGATGCCGCCTTCACCGCAATCACCACATGGCCGGGCTTGGGCTCGGGGATAGGCAGCGTTTCGATGCTGAGTTGATCGAGGGGGGCGAATTGTTTGCAGAGCAGGGCGCGCATGGGTTGGCCTTTGGAAAAACAACTTTTCGTTGGGCGTCACTCTTTGAGCGACGCAATCAATTCATACCGTTCGGGCTGAGGGTTTTGTCCCCTTTCCCTCTGGGGGAGAGGGGAGCCGTTTGCCGCGCAATTGCAACCGATGTTTGCAGCGCGTGTATTGGTAACTCATTGAATTCATGTGACTAAAAAGATGCTTCTTGAGAGCTTGTCGAGCCCGCTGTCGTGCTCCAACAACCCTTCGACAGGCTCAGGGCGAACGGATAGCAGACGAATGAATTCACGATACGTTCGGGTGCCAAGCGACTAAAGTTCCACCGCCAAAATCACACCACGACACTCGCCAAATCCAATCCGAACCGCTGCATCTGACTCACAGTGGGCTCGCATGATGATGGTGTCGCCGTCCTCCAAAAAGGTACGCGTCTGGCCGTTGTGGAGTGTGACTGCTTTTTTGCCGCCCTCGGTGATTTCGAGCAGACTGCCGAGCGAATCTGCGGTGGGTCCGGAGAGCGTACCGGTACCGAGTAGATCGCCGGGTTGTAGATTGCAGCCGTTGACGGTGTGGTGCGCAATGAGCTGTTGTGGCGTCCAGTAGGCTGCGTCGTTGTAGTTGCCTCTGGAGAGGGAATGCGGCACTGTGCCGGTATCTCGCATTGCTTGCGTTTCGATCAAAAGTTCGAGCGATACATTGAGCGAACCCTGTGCGCTGTTGTTGTCGGAGGTCAAATACGGCAGCGGTTGCGGATCGGCTGCGTCTCTCACAAAGGGCTTACGAAACGGTGCGAGCGCCTCGTTGGTCACAATCCACGGTGAAATGGTTGTGCCAAAATTTTTCGAAAGAAACGGTCCCAGCGGCTGATATTCCCAACCCTGAATATCTCGCGCCGACCAGTCGTTAAGCAAGCACATGCCAAACAAATGCGACGGCGCTTCATCGATGCTCACGCGACTACCGAGCGCGTTGCCGTTGCCAACGAAAATCCCCATCTCCAATTCGAAATCCAGTCGACGAGACGCTTGTAGCACCGGCACCGTTTGCCCTGCGCCACAGACCTGACCCACCGGGCGCTTGAGCGCTTGCCCAGAAACGCCAACTGACGAGGCGCGGCCGTGGTACCCAATCGGTACCCATTTGTAATTCGGAAGCAGTGGCTGGTCGGGACGAAACAGCTTGCCGACGTTGGTTGCGTGATGTACTGACGCGTAAAAATCCGTGTAGTCACCGATTCGAGCTGGCAGGTCATATTCAACATCCGCTTGCGGCACCAAGCAGCCCCGAAGCACGCCCTCATGCGGCGAATCGATTGAGAGCAGTCTCGACAGTGAGGCTCGAAGCGCACTCCATGACGCCGCACCAAGTGCCATGAACCGATTGAGCGATGATTCGCTACAGGCTTGTACCGCTTGCGCTGCATCGCCTGAGAGCAAATGCATTTTGCCAAGGGCGGTGAGGTCAAGCACCTGGTCCCCAATCGCTACACCGCAGCGGAAATCTTCTTTGCTGCCTGCGCGGCGAAACACGGCGAAAGGCAAATTTTGAATGGGGAAATCGGTCGTGCCTGTGTTGGCCGAATCAACGAAACTTTTAAGTGCGGGATTGTGGGTGTCGTTTACAAATGTCATTACTGCATTGTAGGGGCAGCACACCATTTTGCGCTCTGCGCGCTAGGGTTTTGTGGCGTCGAAATGCTTTTGCAAACCGAGCCAACAGTCGGCGTAGTTGTGCTGCAACTGCGGTGACTCCAACGCGTCACGGGTAGGGCGAATCACCGTTTTCGTCTCGAACATGAATGCCATCGTGTCGGTGATGTAGTGCGGCAGGGAGGTATCAGCGCTGCTGGCTTTAGCGAACGTTTGCGCGTCGGGGCCGTGCGCGCTCATGCAGTTATGTAGGCTCGCGCCGCCGGGTGAGAATCCATCGGCTTTTGCGTCGTATGCGCCATGAATCAAGCCCATGAATTCGCTCGCCACGTTGCGATGAAACCACGGCGGTCGAAACGTGTCTTGC
>JAAFHR010000146.1 GCA_013298455.1 Betaproteobacteria bacterium
GTTCGATTGAAAACTTGGATCCGATGGGCGTGCACACCGGTGACTCAATCACCGTCGCCCCCGCGCAAACCTTGACCGACAAGGAATACCAAATCATGCGCAACGCTTCTATTGCGGTGCTGCGTGAAATCGGCGTGGACACGGGCGGCTCCAACGTACAGTTTTCGATCAACCCGAAAGACGGTCGGATGATCGTGATCGAGATGAATCCACGGGTGTCGCGCTCGTCCGCTTTGGCATCGAAAGCGACTGGTTTTCCGATTGCCAAAATCGCGGCGAAACTGGCGGTCGGCTACACACTCGATGAACTCAAAAACGACATCACAGGTGGCGCAACGCCTGCATCGTTCGAGCCGTCGATTGATTACGTCGTTACCAAAATTCCGCGTTTTGCGTTTGAGAAATTCAAAGAGGCCGATCCGCATTTGACGACGCAGATGAAGAGCGTGGGCGAAGTGATGGCGATGGGGCGCACGTTCCAAGAATCGCTGCAAAAAGCGCTTCGCGGGCTCGAGGTCGGCGTGGATGGTTTCAATTTGAAATCCGTTGATCCCGACAAAATCGGCGAGCAAATTTCGAATCCAACACCGGACCGGCTTTGGTATGTGGCTGATGCGTTTGGCGTGGGCATGTCAGTCGCCGAAGTGTTTGAACTCACGTCCATCGATCCGTGGTTCTTGGTGCAAATCAAAGAAATCGTTGATCTGGAATTGGCGATTGAAAAGCGCACGCTTGATAGTTTGAGCAAAGATGAAATGCGCCACCTGAAGCGCAAAGGTTTTTCGGATCGCCGCTTGGCGCATCTCTTGAAAACGAACCAAGACGTGATCCGCGCGGCGCGCCATGCGCACGGCGTTCGCCCTGTCTACAAACGCGTTGATACCTGTGCGGGCGAATTCGCGACCAACACGGCCTACATGTATTCGACCTACGAAGAGGAATGCGAAGCGCTGCCCACCAACAAGAAAAAGATCATGGTGCTCGGCGGCGGACCGAATCGAATTGGTCAAGGCATTGAATTTGACTATTGCTGCGTGCATGCTGCGATGGCGATGCGCGAAGACGGCTATGAAACCATCATGGTCAACTGCAATCCAGAAACTGTGTCGACCGATTACGACACCTCGGATCGCCTCTATTTCGAGCCAGTCACACTCGAGGACGTGCTGGAAATCGTGCACATCGAAAAGCCCGTTGGCGTGATCGTGCAATACGGCGGACAGACGCCGTTGAAACTCGCGAAGGATTTGGAGCGTTGCGGCGTGCCGATCATCGGTACCTCACCCGACGCGATTGACGTGGCCGAGGATCGTGAGCGTTTCCAAAAACTCCTGCAAGAGATTGGCTTGAAACAACCGCCCAATCGCACCGCGCGCGATGAAGCGAGCGCGCTTCGTTTGGCCGCAGAGATTGGCTATCCACTGGTCGTTCGCCCGAGCTATGTGCTCGGTGGTCGGGCGATGGAAATCGTTCACGCGCCGGAGGATTTGGAGCGCTACATGCGCGAAGCGGTGAAGGTGTCGCATGATTCGCCGGTGCTCTTGGATCGCTATTTGAATGACGCGATTGAAGTCGACGTTGATGCGCTCTCAGACGGGACCGACGTTGTGATCGGCGGCATCATGGAGCACATCGAGCAGGCGGGCGTTCATTCGGGCGACAGCGCCTGTTCACTGCCGCCCTATTCGCTCTCGAATGCGCTGCAAAACGAATTGCGTCGTCAAACGGTGTTGATGGCCAAAGCGCTCAAGGTTGTGGGTTTGATGAACGTGCAGTTTGCGGTCAAGGTGGAAGACGGCGCAGACGTGGTCTACGTGCTCGAAGTCAACCCGCGCGCCTCGCGCACCGTGCCGTTTGTATCGAAAGCGACCGGACGTCCGCTTGCGAAAATCGCCGCGCGCTGCATGGCCGGGCAATCGCTTAAATCGCAGGGCATCGTGGGCGAGGCGATTCCGCCGTACTTCAGCGTGAAAGAAGCGGTGTTCCCGTTCAATAAATTCCCCGGCGTTGATACGATTCTCGGCCCCGAGATGAAATCCACGGGTGAGGTGATGGGCGTGGGCTACAGTTTCCCCGAGGCGTTTGAGAAATCGCAGCTGGCGGCGGGCGTGAAATTGCCGACGGCGGGCAAGGTGTTTTTGTCGGTCAAGCAAGGCGACAAAAAAGGTATTGGCGAGGTGGCTCAGGTGCTGCATCAAGCGGGCTTCACGCTGATTGCCACGCGCGGCACCGCAGCGGCGATCATCGCGGCGGATGTGCCCTGCGACATCGTGAAAAAAGTGCAAGAAGGCCGCCCGAACATTGTTGACATGATCAAAGACAATCAAATCGCGTTGGCGATCAACACGGTGGAAGAAAAACGCGGCGCGATTGCTGATAGTTCGTACATTCGGCGCGCAGCTTTGGCGGCTCGGCTGCCAGTTTACACGACGTTAGCGGGCGCTCACGCCGCTGCGATGGGTATTCTGGACGGGCCTGAGCTCACGCCTTACGCATTACAAACACTTTTGAAAGAAGTTGTAGTACAGTAAAGCTGTTAACGCATTTCAGCCCGCCGCGAGCGAACACCGGCGGGCTTTTCTTTTGTCCGCCCGGGCGGACATCATCGTTTTCTAACCGGAATAAAGTCTGCGTCGCCAAGTTGAGTCGTGGCGCGCATCGAAGAATGTATGAACAAGTTTCCCATCACCAAGTACGGCGCTGAACTCTTAAAAGCTGAGGTTCACAAGCTCAAAACGCAAGATCGCATCGCCATTTCGCAAGCGATTGCCGAGGCGCGCGCCCAAGGTGACATCAGCGAAAACGCCGAGTACGAAGCGGCCAAAGAAAAGCAATCGTTCATCGAAGGCCGCATCGCCGACATCGAAGGCAAGCTTGGCAACGCACAGGTGATCGATCCGTCTACGCTCGATGCCGACGGCCGCGTGGTGTTTGGCGCAACGGTTGAAATCGAAGATTTGGACAACGAGAAAAAAGCGACCTACCAAATCGTTGGCGACGATGAAGCCGACTTCAAAATCGGCAAGATCTCGATTGGCTCGCCGCTCGCCCGCGCCTTGATTGGCAAAAGCGCAGGCGATGTCGTTGAGGTGCAAGCGCCCAACGGCAATCGGGACGTTGAGATCATTGGCGTTCGCTATATCTAGTGTAGTGTTGCGCTTTTATTGCTACTTAAAAACGCGTCTTTTCCGTCGACTCGTCGTTGCAAATGCTCGCAATACTTCAGTATTGCTGCGCTTTGCGCCTAGATTCGACGAAAAATCCATCGTTTTATAAGTAGCAAACAAGATGCAACACTACACTAGCGTTCGCCACGACGTACCACCCGGCGCGTCCTGTTACTTCTGACAGGTAAAGGAGCTGGTGCTCGCCACGGCGCAGGATTTGAATTCGGGCTGGATCGCACGCCCGATGTTCCACTTACTGCCTGCGCCTTCGTAAAAACACATCATCTGCTGATCGGGGAGTGGCCGGTCGCTCAGCTTGGTGCCCACCACATTCATCGTCACACCGCCCCAATTCCAAGGCTCCGGCGCATTGGTGGCTGCGGCAATGATGCTCGGCGGGCAGCTCACCACCGTCAGGCGCAACGCCTTGGGCGGCGCGCCTGGGTCAATCACGGTGCCGCGTGAAATGGTCGCGCTCGAAGGTACGACCGAGGTGGCCAAGACGAGCGCGCTCATGGCAAGGCCAACTACGGCGGAAACGGTGCGAAAAAGGGTTGGGTGCATCGGATAAATTCCTGTCTGTGAGGGTGCGCTTTTGAGTCGCGTCGAAAGCGCGAACACAATCAAAGACGCAGTCACCGATCAGAACATGCCAACGCGCCGCCGAGCTTTACAGATTAATGGCTATTTCCTGAAAAGCTTTACTAATGTTGGGCTTAAGCTGCCTTTAACGCGAATTCAGTAATACACAAAAATTGATTACCGTCCACGTGTCGCTTGGGTTTCGCACGAAAAGCCAACGACACCACCACCTGAACGCGTAGCGACTACTTGGTCCGCAACCACCCTGCCAGTGCACGTAAGCGAGCCTCACCGCCCTCGGTGAAGCTCGCAACGCCCAAGGCCTTGAGCGCAGGATCGGCTTCGTCGAGATTGGAGAGCACTTTGGCCACGGCAGCGCGATCCGCCCCGGGCAAACCGGGCGAGCTGACCACCGGAAGTGTGGGGAGCGGACGCCCCGAGTAAATCACCTTGAGACCCTTTTTCTCCAACGCATCAGCTGCGCGCGAATTCGATGGCAAACAGCCCACTGGGTGCACGTTGTTCTCCACCGCCCACACCACAGCTGCGTATTCACGGCTGGCGTAAGTGCCAAACTGCGTGCCCACAAAATCGCGCATCTCCGCGCCGCAAGCCAATCCGAACATCAGCTCGGCGCGCGGCATGGCGATGGTTTTGCCTTTGAGCGCCGTTAAATTTTCAACGGGTGCGGATTTGCCCACAAAAATCGCGCTGGCTTCAGGGCGAGCGGTGGCGATGAAGTTGTAGCCGAAGCCAGTCAATGCCTTCGCGGCAACGTCGCTGGCGTGCGTCATCATCACATCGGCCTGATTGCGCTCCACGATGTCGATCGCTCGAGATCGATCGCGGGTGTAGGCGATCTCAACGGGGCGGCCAATCGCCGCTTCGAGGGCGCGTTTGAGCGGGTTGTATCGAGACAGCGGCGGCTGGGCATCGCCCTCAGCGCCGGTATCTTCATGAATCACCAAGCGAAGCGGCGCAGCGCCCACGTTCGCTACGACGCAGAGCGTCGCGACACTGACGAGCGCCGTCACAGCGCCTTTGCGAATTCCTCGCGCCACACCGCACCATTGCATTGATCTCATGCTGCCCCCTCTCGGTTGATTTTTCGGCAACCGCCGCGCTGTCTGTTGGTGATGACCGGTTGATCGAGTGAAAACCCCGTTTTCACCGCTAGGGCGATTAACGCAATCCCAACACGTCAAACATATCAAACAGCCCTGACGATTTTCCGTTCAGGAACTTCGCAGCACGAATCGCGCCAACGGCGTAAGTCGCGCGGCTCGCCGATTTGTGCGAAATCTCAATGCGCTCGCCAATGCCCGCAAACACGACAGTGTGATCGCCCACCACGTCGCCGCCGCGAAGTGTGGCGAAACCGATCTTTCCTGATTCACGCTCGCCCGTGTGACCCACGCGCTCATAAATGGCGCGATCGGCGAGCTTTGTGCCCTGCGCTGCTGCAATCACCTCGCCAAGCTTTAACGCTGTGCCGGACGGTGCATCTACTTTCATGCGGTGATGCATTTCAAGGATTTCGATGTCGTAGCCCTCGTTCAAAGACTTGGCCGCCAGCTCCAAAAGCTTGAATACGGTATTCACACCGACTGAATAATTCGGCGAAAACACGATGGGAATGTGCTTCGCGGCCTCAGTAATGCGCGCTTTGCCCGCGTCGTCAAAACCGGTCGTGCCAATGACCATTGCGGCCTTGTTTTTCACGCAGGCATCCAAATACCCGAGCGTGGCTTCGGGGCGCGTGAAATCGATCAACACGCTGCCAGCGGGGATGCCCGCCGCATCAGCGCTGATCAACACATCAAGGTTTCCGCCAAAGGCTCTGGCCGAAACGCCCAGCGCAGGGCTCGCGGGTGCGTCGAGCGCCGCAACCAAGCGCGTTTGGGCGTCGGCCGCGCAGGTTTCGAGGAGCATCCGCCCCATGCGGCCAGATGCCCCAGCGATCACCAAATCAGTGCAATTCATGACCACAGAAAATCAGCGCGAGCGAAGCGCTACTTCCACCAACCTGTGAGCGATTCCCACCAGCTCTTGCCGGGCGCTTTGCCGTCTTTGTCGATCAAGGCGTAGGCTGGATCGCGATCAACCACCGATTCCTTGGGCAGGTTTTTCACTTCCCAGCTTTTGAGCGCATCGCCGTCAAACTGCACCGTCATTTGATGCGAGGTGATTTTCGAGCCGCGACGTTCGAGCGAGAAGTTGTAATCCCAACGGTCTTTGTGAAACACGCTCTCGGTGGCCGGAGTGCCAAGGATAAATTTCACCTGCTGACGCGTTTGCCCGGCTTTGAGCTTATCGACCATGTCTTGAGTGACGTAGTTGCCTTGGTTGACCTCCATTTTGTAGACCACGCCGCAGCCTGAAAGCAACAGCGAAAAAACGGCAGTAACGGCGAGAAGTGCGACGCGCATGGAGTGTAGGCTGCGTAAGAATTAAGCCGCTATGATAGCCAAGCTCACGCAGACGCCGACAGAGGATCAAATTCATGGCACGCGCACAAGAACTCAAAGACGCCGGACTCAAGGCCACGCTGCCACGCATGAAAGTGCTCGATTTGTTTCAAGGCTCAAAAGTGCGCCACATGACCGCCGAGGATGTGTATCGCTTGCTGATGGACGAAGGGCTCGACGTGGGCTTGGCCACGATCTACCGGGTGCTCACGCAATTTGAGCAAGCCGGGCTCTTGAAACGCCATCATTTCGAAGGCGGCAAATCGATTTTCGAATTGAATGAGGGCGACAAACACGACCATATCGTGTGCGTTAACACCGGCAAAGTCGTCGAATTTCACGACCCCGAAATCGAAAAGCGCATCGCCAAAATCGTCAAAGATCACGGCTTCGAATTGGTCGATCACGTGCTGCACATTCGAGCCCTTGCGCCCGCACCGGACGCGCCTCGTAAGGCGGCTAGAAAGCTTTCTTAACCAAAACGAGCCGGAATTTGGCGAAACGGGTGAAATGGGCTTAATTCAATAAGCCGCGCGATCACGCTGTGGCCCAAACTGAGCGGCGCGGTCCGCCATAAAGTTGGCTTCGCAAACCCTACCTCTTGAGTGCGAGGCGTTTTGCCGATTGAGTCCTACCAACCCAACAATCGCCGCCCCAGCAACGCTCCAACAACGCCGGGAATAAGCATGCCGAGCGTGTACCAAATCATTAGAAAGCTCGGCGCAATCTCTGGGCAGTGAAGCGAATAAATCATCGCACCGAGCGCGCCGGAGAAAAAACCGAGGACAGCGCCAGTGATGCGAAGCCGCGTTGGCGCAAACTGCCGCGCGATCCACACCGATGCCAAAAAAATCGGGATCGAAATCAGGGCGATATTTTTTGAGCAAACTTGCCAAGACACGCCGAGCACCATTTGCATCCGCCGCTCTGCGGGCGCATCCATCAAGAGCCAGCCGCCGATCACGGCCAGTAGCAACACCGGAATCAAAAGCGGCCACAATGCCACGCCCCGCGCCACGCCCGGCTTTCCCAATCGGGACAGGGCAATCCAAGTAAGCGCGGCGAGCGAAGCGATAAACGCAAAGCGAACCCAAAACCACGCGTTCGTCAGCAGGCTGCCGAGGCGAGGATTCAAAGACATCCACGCCACCATCAACACAAACGACACCACCACCGCAGCGGCGAGTGCCAGCGCTACTTTTGCGAAGTGCGCACGCTGATTCACTGGCGGTGCCTCAGCGGCGAGCATCGCGATCAAGTCATTGGTTTTCATGAGACACCTCGCATCCGATCCGCGAGCGCTTTGAGCCCGCGATGTATCCCCACTTTGATTGACGATTCAGACTGGCCGGTTTTGTTGGCAGCCTCAGCAATCGAGAGCCCTTCGATCTTGACCCAATGAATGGCTTCGCGCTGCTTTTCAGGCAAATCGTCCAACAGCGTCA
>JAAFHR010000147.1 GCA_013298455.1 Betaproteobacteria bacterium
AATCAACACAATTCTGACGCAACGCAAGCGGACACTTCGTTTACGCGCGAGCTCAATTTCATCGCGCTCGACGCCGCGCTAGAAAAACTTGCAGCGCTCAGTGAGAGACAGGCCAAGGTCGTCGAGCTCAAGTTCTTTGCGGAGCAGTCCATCGACGCAATCGCCGAGGTGCTGGGCGTTTCAACGCCGACTGTCAAACGTGATTGGGCAGTGGCGAGACTCTTTTTGCTGCGCGAAATGAACGCGGGCTGATCCGAAATGTGCGGTGTCGCGCTTTGATTTCAAAGGACCCACCGAGTTTTTGACCATGAATGGCAGCGCAGAGATTAGTCAGAAGGAGCATTGGCAGCACGTGAGCGAATTGCTGCTCGCTGCTTTGGAGCTGACCGACGCAAAGCAACGCGAAGCGCTAGTTCGCGAGCGCGCGGCGGGCAACGATGCGCTCTACCGCGAAGTGATGTCACTGTTGGCTGCCGAGGCCAACGCAGCGACACTCGTTGACGATTTCAGCCTGGGTGCGCACATGGGTAGCGACGCGCCGAACGCCGCTGATCATGCGCCCGACACCCGCGATTGGATCGGCGTCAACTTGGGCGCATACAAAGTTACCGAGCGTATTGCGGCGGGCGGCATGGGCGCAGTCTACAAAGCTCTGCGCGCCGATGATGCGTATCAAACCGTTGTTGCCATCAAACTGATGCGCGAAGACTTGGGAGCGGCCACCGCCGCGCGAGTGCTCTCGAGATTTCGTGCTGAGCGGCAAATGCTCGCCAGCCTCAATCATCCCAACATCACGCGGCTTCTGGATGCAGGGTCAACGCCCGACGGTTTGCCGTATTTCGTCATGGAGTACGTCGACGGCCAACCCATTGATCGCTACTGCGAAGTGCACGGGTTGGGAGTCACCGAGCGATTGCAAAAGTTTCGCGATGTCTGCAGCGCTGTTCACTTTGCGCACCAGCGTTTGATCGTGCATCGCGATTTGAAGCCGAGCAACATCTTGGTCGATCAAAGCGGCGTGGTCAAACTCCTCGATTTTGGGATCGCGCGTCTACTCGATCCGGTGGCCGAAGTGGCAAACGTTGCCGATCCCAGCAGCGCGGCAGCCACCACGATGCTCGCGCTCACCCCGGCCTACGCCAGCCCCGAGCAAGTGAAAAACGAAGCGATCACCACCGCGAGCGACGTCTATTCGTTGGGCGTCGTGCTCTACAAAATGCTCACAGGCCGTAGCCCTTACAAAGCCACGCCTAAGCGCAGCCTTGAGCTCGCGCGTGAAATCGTGGAAACCGATCCTGAGCGGCCGAGTACGGCGATCACAAGACCCGACGCGACCGAGCCCAACGCGTCGACTCCCACACAGCCCGACAAACGTCTTGACGTCGCCCGGCTTCGAAAAGCGCTGCTCGGTGATCTCGACAACATCGTACTGATGGCGCTCCGGAAAGAGCCCGGCAAACGCTACGCATCGGTCGAACAATTCTCCCAAGACGTGCAGCGCCATCTGGATGGTCAACCGGTGATAGCTCACGCGGATTCGCTCGCGTATCGTGCAAACAAATTCGTGCAACGCAACCGCTGGAGCGTGAGCTTCGCCGCACTTGCCGCACTCGGCTTGATCGTTGGCATCGTCGCGACCACGCATCAAGCCACGTTGGCGCGGCAAGCACAGGCTCGGGCGGAGGCAGAAAAAGTTCGCGCGGAAACGCATTTCGCCAGCGTGAGATCGCTCGCCAGCGACGTGCTGTTCAAAGTGGCCAATGAGTTACGGTCGATCTCGGGCACGACGGCAGTACGCAAGACACTTTTAGCCAGCACCGCAGAATATCTGACGAAACTCGGCGAGGATGCGCAAAAGGGCAACGACCCGTCGCTGCTCGCTGAAATCAGTCGCGGATGGCTTGGGCTTGCAAACTTACAGGGGCAACTGGCTGACAGCGGTAGCACAGCCGAACCGACGTTAGGACTCACGAGCTATGAAACTGCAATCTCGTTTGCTGACCGCGCGAGGATTCTCGATTCGACACCGTCAACCCTCGCGACACTGGTCCGGGCGCTTCGCTTGCATGCGGTTGCGCTCTCAAACATCGGACGCACTGAAGAGAGTCGAAAGCAGTTTGATCGAGCGGTGGCAGTCGGACTCGCCGACTTGCAACGCTCGAAGAACTCAAGAGCTTTAGAGAAAGAGTTAGCAACCGCGTTGGCGAGCCATGTCTTTTATGTTCGTGGGAACGGGACGGCCGACATTGCGAGATATCGTGACTACGCAGCTCGCTCGATTTCGATGGCCGAACAACTCGTCGAGAGCGCGCCAAACGAAGTGGAAAAGTACGACAGCGAAACGTTTTTGCACTACGCACTCGGCACGCTCGCGAAACATGCCAACGTCAACACCGACGGAAGCTTTGACAACAAAAGAGCGTTGGAATGGGCCAACCGTGCGCTCGAAATTGCGCAGCGCCACGCTGCGGGGCGCGCCAACGACGCGCGAACCCTGTCAGCACTCGCCGTTTCCCACGCTGATATTGCGGCAATCGCGGCTGACATGAACGACCACGCTACGGCCATTGAGCATCGCACGAGCGAAGCAAAAATCTATGAACAACGCATCGCACTTGACCCAGAGGATCTCGGCACCAAAGCGGGTTTATTTACCGCGCTGGCTGCCATTGTGGAGTCACAGTTTGCGCTCAAGCGATTCGATGCGCTGAGGGAAACCGTCGCGCGTACGATGGCTGTACACAACGGGCTCAATAGCGACGCCCAGCAGTTATACGATGTCGTCGCAGGCACACTCGCGATTCATGCGATACAAGCTCGAACGGACGCGCTGTTCGCCGTAGCTGCCAAGTCTCGCGCTGAGCGCACATCGCTCTGCGAATCGTCAGTCAACGCCTATCGGCTTGCCGCGAAGGGGCGGCCACGTTGGGAAGCATTCAATGGCAGCTCAATGGCAGCGATATTTAAGGAAATTCGAGACGAACTCGAACCCTGTCGTCGCCTGGTCAAAGATTTTCCGAGCGAATAGCGCTGCCTGATCTAGGGAGACACTGAGCATGGCGTTGACGCCGAGCGAACCCCCTAGGCATGATCCAAAATTCCACCCGCCACGCTTTGAGAGTGAACGGCTAGATTGGTAGTGCGCCCGCCCGGGGCATCACAGTGCAATTGTGGCCTCAGGAGCTTGCATGCACTTACGCCGAACACTCTTCGTATTGACTGCATTGATGGGTATGGCGTGGCTGGTAAACCCAGCTGCGCACGCCGCACCGGGTGATCTTGACAGCACCTTCGGCGGTGCGTTTGGACGTTTTTATATCAACGCGTTTGCCAACGCTCCCGACGCGGCTCGCGCGGTGGCTCGTCAAAGCGATGGCAAACTGATTTTGGCAGGCACGTGCCTGACCGGCGCGCAGGCAAATTTCTGCGTGGCACGGAGGAACGCCGACGGCACCGCGGACTCGAGTTTCTTTGCGAATAACGGCAACACATCGGGAATCGCTTTCATTGGTGTCTCCGATGGGCAAGATGAAGCCAGTGGAGTCGTCGTTGAACCGGACGGCAAGATCGTTGTCGGCGGCACTTGTGTAGCCTTCAACATTCGCTCCTTTTGCCTGTTGCGGCTCTTGCCGACTGGCTTTACCGACGCCACGTTTGGCGCGGCGAACGGGCGCGTCAATCAAATCGTTGGCGCGGGCGACGCATCGGTCACCGCGATCTTGCGGCAGTCGGACGGGAAATACGTGCTCACGGGCACCTGCTTCGATGGTGATCGGAACACGCTCTGCGCTGCGCGTTTCCTCCCGAACGGCGCGTTCGACAACTCGTTCGGAAATCAAGGCCGACGCTTCTTTTCGGTGACAAGCGAAGCGCGCGGTCTGGCATCGGCGCTCCGAAGCGACGGGCGGATATTGATTGCGGGCACTTGCAACAACGGCGCGTCAATGTGTGTGGGCCGGTTAACGGCGTCGGGCAGCATCGACGGCAGTTTTGCACAAACTAATAGCGAATTCCCCAGTAACGGCATCGCCATCGCAAGCAACGGTGGCAACGACGCGGCCAGCGGTATCGCGATCCAACCAGACGGCAAGATCGTGCTCGGTGGCTATTGCCCGCTCAACAGCCAATCCGCGTTTTGCGCCACTCGGCTTGATACGAACGGCTTCCCCGACGGCGACTTTGGGGTGCTGGGCGCTGCGGATCGGATCGCGCGCTTCAGCCTCGGCAGCTCGAATGCGGTGGCGTCTGCCGTGGCGCTGCAGAACGACGGACGTATTCTTCTGGTCGGCTCGTGTCTAGGTGCGACTGTGGATTTCTGCCTACTGCGATTGAATGACAACGGCTCGGCGGATCAAAGCTTCGGCAGTTTCGGTGCGGTCAAGACCAACGTCATTGATGCCAACGATTTCGGTTACGCAACGCTCATTCAGCCCGATGGCAAGATTGTCGTTGCCGGGCAATGCGCGGAATCGTTCGCGCCGAGCGACACGGCTATGTGCATCGCGCGCTACGAAGGTGGACCGTTCGGCGCGCGAAACTGTTCGTTCGACATCGACGGCGACGGCGCAGTGCTCGCCACAACGGACCAGCTAATCCTCATGCGAATTGCACGCGGCGTGAATACGAGCGCTGCGATTGGCGGCATCTCGTTTTCTCCAAATGCAACTCGAAACACATGGCCTGCGATCAGAACCTATTCAGTGTCGCAATGCGCGATGCAACTGCCGTAGTCGAGGAGAGCGACTCATGACAATGCATTCTCTATTCACTCGGCTCAGTCGGTTCACTCGATTCGCTCGGTTCGCGGCAACGAGTCTCACTGTGGCTATTTGCGCTTTAGTGAGCTCGGTTGCCTTTGCGCTGATCGACTATCCGGGCCGCATCGACGACACCTTCGGCAATCGGCCAGAGAGTTATACCGGCACACGTTTGAACGGCGTTGGCGCAACACTGTCGAGCATGGCCGTGCAGCCCGATGGCAGGATTTTGGTCGCTGGACGGTGTTCAAACTCGGGCGCTCCGCCATTTGATTTTCAGATGTGTGCTGGGCGTTTGTCGTCATCGGGAATACTCGATCCGAGCTACGGCAACGCCGGCGTGTTTCGTCTCAGTGAGGCCGGTGTCACAACGTCAACCGATGCGCAACTGGCAATGCTCCCCGACGGCTCGCTCTACATGGCGGGCACCTGCGGCGACGCGCCCAATCAACGCCCGTGCATCGTTCGCTTAACCGCGAACGGAAGCAAAGACACGAGCTTTGGCACGAACGGGTTCGTGCTCGGAAGCAACGCGTTCAATGGCGAGGTTAAGGCCCTCATCGTCAGGAAGAGCGGCAAGCTGGTCGTACTCGGTCAATGCAATCTCGCAATCTGCGCGGCACAGTATTCCGCGAACGGCACGCTCGAGGTCGGGTTTCGCACGACTTGGGGCGAATCGGCCGGATTCGTCACGTTTCTGCCGAATTCCATTGCGGAAGAAGCAAACAATCGTTTGGTCATCGCCGGAACTTGCTTTCCGGGGAGCGGCGGTATTCGCGGCTGCGCCGTCCGCTACTACCCGCTCGACGGCAGCAGCGGCGGCGATCCACTGGCGCTCCCCTACGTCTGGGATACGCCCGACACCAGCGCAGGACAGGCACTGGCGCTGCATGCTGACGGCGGTTGGTTGCTTGCGGGCGAATGCACTGTAAACAGCGTACGACGCTACTGTGTGCGAAAGCGTCTACCGAACGGCACACTTGATCCCACCTTCGGAAACGCCGGTGTCTCGCAGGTGCAATTGAGTGCGCTTGATCACGGACTGCGCGCGATGGCCGTGCAGCCAGATGGAAAGATATGGCTCGCTGGAATTTGCCGCACGCCGAACTTTGCAGACTACGTTTACTGTGTGGCTCGCTTGGGGCACGATGGTCGGCTCGATACGAGTTTCGGCTTTAATCGCGATGGGCGTGAGGTGATTCCGCTCAATCAATTTGCGGTGGGTGTGAGCGCGGCAGCGCTGCAGCGAGACGGTCAGCTGCTGGTCGGTGGTGGCGGCGGCGAAATGGTCGTATTCCGCCTTCGCGGCGGTTGGTTTGGCGCAAAGCAATGCGATTTCGACGTCGATGGCGACAACATTTCTGGCACTAGCACTGATCTATTGCTTGCGACGCGAGCCTCGATGGGATTGACTGGCGCCGCGCTGATACAAGGCGTGAGCTTCGCCGCACACGCGAGCCGCAAAACAGCAACTGCAATTCGCGAGTATTTGATTTCGCAATGCGGCATGTCGACGTTGCCGTAGGCTCTAGCGGAGTCGCACGCTCGGATCGATCTGGCGCTGCGCTGAGACGCGCTAAAGGCCGTGAGCCAAATTAGCGCGAACCACGCCTTTAGGAATGAAAGCAACTGACTGTTCCGTATTTCTATTGGCGAAAAAGGGTCTTCCATGCAAGTCATTTCAGTCGCACTCAGCGCATCACGCAAAGCCTCGCAAGTTAAGGCGGCGCCTGATGGCCGCACGCTTTTTGCGGAAGCCTGCTTCTGGATCGCGGTACTGTTTGCGATTTGCCTCTCCAGCGTGAGCTTCGCGCAATACGGGACGCTCGACAGCACTTGGGGTGGCGCAAATACGGGCTACACCAAAACCACCATCCTCTCGGCGACAAGCACCAATGCCAGGGATACCGGGCGCTCCATCGCAGTGCAGCTCGACGGCAAAGTGATCGTCGCGGGGCTTTGCTACAACGGCACGAGCTACGCTGTGTGTGTCGCCCGCTACACCACGAGCGGTGCGCTCGACACCAGTTTCAACAGCACTGGCAAAAACGCAATTGCCATCACGGGCGGCGATCCCAACTACTCAGCAACCGCAGTTGCAACCACGCCGTATGGCGAAATTCTCGTGGTCACTGGGTGCAGAGACGGAAGTAACATTTTGCAGTTTTGCGCGGTGCGTTTTTCGTCTAACGGCGCGCTTGACACGAGCTTCGGCACAAGCGGATTGCTGATGACCACGCTCTCAACCACCAACAATTACCCAACCTCTTTGATGTATCAGTCCGACGGACGCTTCATCATTGGTGGTCTGTGTGGAAATCGAATCTGTGCCATCCGCTACTTTGAAGAGGGCGATCTGCTCGATAACTTCACGCCGTTTGGGACGGCCGGGATTGCGCAAAACATTGCCACGGGCACATTCAATCGCGAAACCTTTTTTATGACGCTTGACGCGAGCGATCGAGTGCTCTTGGGTGGGTCGTGTTTTGTCAACAGCCGCACGGTGTTTTGCGTCTCTCGCTTCTCGGTTGACGGAACAATTGACACGACGTTTGGGAGCAATGGCATCGCGGCATATGACGTGTTTCCCAGCGGCGGATATGCCTATGGAATGGCGGTGCAAGACGATGGAAAGATTTTGCTCGCCGGGCAAACGTTCAATACCATCGCAGGGGAAAATCGTCAGGACTACGCCTTGGTTCGCTACACCACCACGGGTGCGCTCGACACCAGTTTTGGCAACAACGGCGTGGTGATCACACGCGTGGGCAATTGGGATTCCACAGCGCGCGCCGTGGTGAGTTTGTCCGACGGAAAAATAGTAGTCGCCGGATACTGCCAAGATTTTCCAGA
>JAAFHR010000148.1 GCA_013298455.1 Betaproteobacteria bacterium
CGTGGTCGTAGGTGTGGCCGGATTGCTCGACTTGGGCTACGTGGCGTTTTACGCGGTCGGCGCGTACACCTGGGCGCTATTGGCATCGAGCCACTTCAATTTGAGCTATCCGTTTTGGGTGCTCTTGCCGCTGGGTGCGTTTCTGGCTGCGCTCGCGGGCTTGATGCTCGGCGCGCCCGTGCTCAAGCTCCGTGGCGATTACTTAGCCATCGTAACCTTGGGGTTCGGCGAAATTGTTCGAATCCTGATGAACAATTTAGACAAGTTCACGCTACCAGGCGGTGACACGGTCTACAACCTCACCAACGGTCCGCGCGGTATCACGGGCATCGAAGGACTCAATTTCTTTGGCTTCAAGGTGAAGCAAGGCATTGAAGTTTTCGGGCTGCCGATCACGGGGTTACAGCTCTACTACTTCGTGTTTCTCGCGCTGACATGCCTTTGCGTTTGGGGCGTTTACAACATGCAGCATTCGCGCTTGGGCCGCGCTTGGCAGGCGCTTCGTGAAGACGAAATCGCCGCCAAAGCCATGGGCATCAACGTGCGAAACATCAAACTCGCGGCGTTTTCGTTCGGCGCGCTGACCGGCGGCATTGCGGGCGGACTGTTCGCTGCGATGCAAGGTTTTGTGAGCCCTGAATCCTTTGGTTTGCTGGAATCGGTAATGATCTTGGCGATGGTAGTGCTCGGTGGCATGGGCCACATCCCCGGCGTGATCTTGGGTGCGGTGCTCTTGGCGGCGATGCCTGAAGTGATTCGCTACGCTGCAGACGAAAACGTGCAGCAAAAGGTGTTTGGCTTCGTGGTGATCGCGCCCGAAGTGCTTCGAAACCTGATCTTCTCGCTTGCGATGATTTTGATCATGCTCTACAAACCGCGCGGCCTCTGGCCTTCGCCCGAGAGGAAATAATCATGGCCGATATGATTTTTGTTGCCGAAGGTGTGACCAAGCGTTTTGGCGGTGTGACTGCGCTTGATAGCGTGTCGATGAAGATTCCCCGGAGTTCGATCTTTGGATTGATCGGCCCTAACGGCGCTGGGAAAACCACGTTTTTCAACACGCTCACCGGTCTGTATCAAGTCGACGAAGGCAAATTCACCTTTGACGACAAACCGCTCAACGTCAAAGCGCCGCACGAAGTGGCGCAGGTCGGCATTGCGCGCACCTTCCAAAACATCCGTTTGTTTGGCGAAATGAGCGTGCTCGAAAACGTGATGGTCGGTCGCCATGTGCGCACAAAAGCCGGAGCGTTTGGCGCGATTTTCCGTCCGCCGTCGGTGCGCCGCGAAGAGGCCGAGATTGAGCAGCGCGCCCGCGAATTGCTCGCCTATATTGGGTTAGAGAAAAAGGCGGGCGACAAGAGCCGCACCTTGGCGTACGGGGAGCAGCGTCGTTTGGAGATCGCCCGCGCATTGGCAACGGATCCAAAGATGGTGGCGCTCGACGAGCCCGCCGCAGGAATGAACGCCACAGAAACAGTCGAACTTCGAAAGTTGATCGAGCGAATCGCCAGCGACGGCACCACGGTGATGTTGATCGAACACGACATGCGCTTGGTGATGAACGTGTGCCAACATTTGGTGGTGCTCGATTACGGCAAAAAAATCGCCGACGGCACGCCTGCGCAAATTCAAAAAGACCCCGCCGTGATCAAAGCCTATTTGGGCGGCGCACACACCGAAGTCGGAGCCACAAAATGACCGCGATGCTCGACATCAAAAAACTCGAAGTCGCCTATGGCGGCATTCGCGCCATCAAAGGCATTGATTTTCACGTCAAAGAAGGCGAGCTCGTCACCTTGATCGGCGCAAACGGCGCAGGAAAATCATCCACGCTTCGGGCGCTCTCTGGCCTCGTGAGCCCAGCGGGCGGCAAGGTCACCTACAAAGGGCAAGACATCACCGGCGTACCGTCGCATGCGCTCGTGGGCTTGGGGATTGCGCTCTGCCCCGAGGGGCGCGGCGTATTTGCGCGGCTTTCCGTGCATGAGAATCTGTTGATGGGCGCTTACGCTAGAAACGACAAAGCGCAGATCGCCATCGATGTCGACGAGATCTACACCATGATTCCGCGTTTGAAAGAGCGCAGCTTTCAAATGGCGGGCACGCTCTCGGGCGGCGAACAGCAGATGCTCGCCATTGGCCGCGCCATGCTCGCGCAACCCAAGCTTTTGATGCTCGATGAGCCGTCGATGGGGCTGGCGCCGTTGATGGTCGAAAAGATTTTCGAAATCATTCGTTTGATTGCAAAGCGAAACACCACGATTTTGCTCATCGAACAAAACGCACAGCTCGCGCTTGAGCACGCCGATCGCGGCTACGTTTTGGAATCGGGTGAGATTACGTTGCAGGGCGACGCCAAAGTGTTGCTCGCGGATCCTCGGGTGAAGGCGGCGTATTTGGGCGGTTAGCCCGAACACGCATTCTGACGGCTTAGCCCCTCAAAACTAAACTTGATCGGAGCGAGCTGTTTTCCGTACCGAAAAATATACAGCCGCAGTGACGGCACTCACTGCTACGATGTGAAAAAGCCAGCGCTCGGAACTCCAATCACCAACGACCATCGCTTCATAACAAACGGTTACCATTCCGCAACTAAACGTCAATAACGCTCGCACATATCGCGGCGATGAAACTCGAGAGAAAAAAACAAGTGTCAAGAGTAACCAGAGCTTAAATGGTGCCGCTGGATTCGCAAACCATTGGATTATGTAGTCCATACAAGCCTCACCACCGTTTGCAGCGTTCGGGACAGTTTCTCTTGCACAAGTTCTCCCAAATCTCTAACCCTGCCCAAACGGCCACGTCACCCGCCCAACCTGCCGGACCGCCGAACGCCAGCACCAACGTGGCCACAGTTCCAATCGCCTTATTTCCATCGGAGCACGTCTTCTCGCAATCCGATAGGCACTTAAGTCGTTCTTCGGGTGTGCGCTCTGGCCCAAATAAACGGTCCCAATCGTAGGTCTCCTGCCACGGCAGGCTCTCAATGTTGTCTAGCAGCCATTCCAGCTGCTCCATGACCTGAAACAGGCGCCCTAGATCTTGATTTGCCGTCAAACGCAAGTTGACTGACTTGAGCGCAGCCTTCAAGTCGGCGCGGGTTAGGTTTCCAGACTGAAAGCGGCAAGCGCGCTCTCCTCGCTCGAGCTGCCTGTCATCGGGAAACATCCAGAGCTGTTTGCCAAGTGGATCATGTGTGCGGGCAGAGCGTCCGCTTTGCGCCGCGATAGACCGTACCGTTTCAGGTACATCATTGGCCAAGGTGACTAGGCGGTTTGCCAGACCAGATTCTGCCGAAATTCTGACTTCAGAAACCGGGCTCCCGCCAGCAGCGTTTGTTCCGTCTGGGGATATTATTCTCGACGTCTCTGCCTGAACGTCGAATGGCACTACTTCAGTGCCGTAAGCGCTAAAACTAAAGAGCAGAGAGAGAGAGAGAGAGAGACCACCGTACTGACGATTCGAAAATGTCGCGCATCATGAGACTCCTTTTCAGGGTGAAAACTCCCGATCAGCTCGATCAGGCAAACAAATACTATCGCCCTCGACTTGACGAGTCAATCTCCGGCCGATGCTTTGTCCCGCCGCGCCGCTCCTACAATAGCGCTCATGGCGCTAATGATCACCGACGAATGCATCAATTGCGATGTGTGCGAACCCGAATGCCCGAACGATGCGATCAGCATGGGCGACGAGTTCTACGTGATCGAGCCTTCGAAATGCACGGAATGCGTGGGGCATTTCGACACGCCGCAATGTCGTGAAGTTTGCCCCGTGGATTGCATTCCGCTACATCCAAATCACATTGAAACCAACGAGCAGCTGCTGCTGAAGTACTCGGCGTTGATGCAATTGAAAGCAAAGAAATTATGAAAACCAAACCCATGCTCACCGCCGACGATGTGAAACGAATTGGCACCGCGTGCGAAGCCGAGGCGCTCAAAAACAATTGGGCGGTGACGATTGCGATTTGCGACGACGGCGGGCATTTGCTCTGGCTACAACGCCTTGATGGCGCAGCGCCCGTATCAGCCACCATCGGACCGCGTAAGGCGATCACCTCGGCCATCGGTCGGCGTGAGAGCGGCGTTTACGAAAAGATGGTCAACGAAGGGCGTTTTTCGTTCTTGGCGGTGGATGCCGTCACGCCGCTTGAGGGCGGTGCGCCGATCATCGTTGACGGCCATGTGATCGGCGCAGTCGGCGTGTCGGGCGTGAAATCGTCGGAAGATTTGCAGATTGCTAAAGCGGGCATCGCAGCGCTGTAGTTAGTATTGGCTTAGCGCCGCTAAGTCAATCTACTCGCGGGCTTACGGTAGTTTTCGTAGTGCATTGAAATCCATTATTTTACTCGTAGAGCCCATATTTAATAAGGCTTTCATCGATAAAGCCGGGCATCAGGAAAATTCGCTATGACTATCGCGTTGTTTTGTATTGTTTTGGCGGCGATCATGCCGATTGTTTGTGCTGGCATCGCCAAATCGGGCAGCTTCAAAACCCATCCGCGCGACGGTGGCTACGACAACCGAAACCCCCGCGACTGGCTCAGCAAACAAGAGGGCTACCGTAAGTGGGCGAACGCCGCGCAGGACAATTGCTTTGAAGCGCTCCCGTTTTTCGCCGCAGCAGTGATCGTGAATCACGTGCTCGGCGGCGCGGGCGTCGTGGCCAATGCGCTGGCGGTGACCTTCATCGTGCTCCGAGCGCTCTACGTATATTTGTACCTGACCGGCAAGCAGCAAATTCGCTCGTTGGTGTGGGTCGCAGCGTTTGCGGTGAACGTCGCGATTTTCTTTGCGGCGAGTGTGTTGTAGGAGCGGCTTGCCGCGAATCGCCGCTTTGGATTTGTGCCACGAATTCGCGGCAAGCCGCTCCTACAAGCCTTTAGTTTTGCCGCCACGGCAACCCGCGAAACTTCCAGCCACCGCGCGTTGAACGCCTTGCATCGGCGCTGGGATCGCCCTCGAATCCTTCAGTAATGTTGTAGGCCACAAGCCCCAGCTCAGTAGCGCGCTTGGCTGAGGCAATCGAGCGAATGCCGGATCGACAAAGCATCACCAGCGGTCGCCCCTCGCCAGCTTCAGACACCGCCCGAATCTCCGAATCAAAGTTCGGATTCATCGCCATGCCCGGCCACTGCTTCCAAGCAACCACCGCAGCACCCGGCACGAATCCCACCCATTCGCGCTCCGCATCTGTTCGGATGTCAACGAGTACCGCCGCGCCGGTTTCCCAAGCTTCGAATGCGACGTCGGGCGTGATGTCGCCCGCGTAGCCTTCGCGGGGTGTGGCAGAGAGATTAGACATAGGTTTGGGTTGGTTGCGGTAGTGATGCAATTGTCGTTCGCGGATGGGCGCAGCGCAACTTTACGAGCTGTTATTCCCGACCGTTGCTGTCATTCCCGAGACGGCGGGAATCCAGACCGTGCTCGCCCGAGGCTGATTGCAGCGTTGTCAGCCGTTAGCGACCTAGGTCTGGGTTCCCGCCCCTTCGACAAGCTCAGGACAGGCTTCGCGGGAACGACAAGCCATGTGCTGAATGTTGTGTTTGACCGCAAGCCCAATGGACGACTCATCCAGCGAGATAATCACCACCCCAAATCGCGTTCATCCTCCATGCACCCCTACCTCCAATCGCTTCTAGGCGGCGTTCTCATCGGCGCTGCAACGTGGCTCCTGCTCGCGGCGATCGGCCGTGTGGCGGGCATCAGCGGCATCGTCACCAGCGCGTTTACCGAGCGTGAGGGCCGCGATTGGCGTTGGGCGTTTGTTGCGGGGTTGGTGGTGGGCGGGGCGTTGTTTGTTTGGTTGTTGAATGCGGTGGCGCTTGCGCCGCGCACGCCCGGATTGTTGATTGCGGCGGGGCTCTTAGTCGGCGTGGGCACGACACTCGGCAGTGGTTGCACGAGCGGTCACGGCGTGTGCGGGTTGTGTCGAGCGTCGACCCGTTCATTGGCCGCAACACTCACATTTATGGGCGCGGGTGCGATCACCGTGGCGCTGCTCCGCGCGGTTGGGGGGCTGGCGTGATGAAGCTCATCGTGGTGTTTGTTTCGGGCGTGATCTTCGCCGCTGGGCTCGTGCTCGGCGGCATGACCGATCCGCGAAAAGTGCAGGCATTTCTTGACGTGGGCGGCATCGGTGCCGGACGCTGGGACCCGAGCTTGGCGTTTGTGATGGGCGGCGCGTTAGCGGTTGCGGCGATTGCTTTCGCAGTGCAACCGAGGCGCGCCAAGCCATGGTTTGCGGAGCGCTTTGAACTGCCAGCGGTGCGACACATCGACGCTGCACTCATCGGCGGTGCGGCGCTTTTCGGCATCGGCTGGGGCTTGGCGGGCTATTGCCCAGGACCCGCAGTCGCAAGTGTGACCACGGGCGGGTTGGACATCGCGCTGTTTCTCCCGGCGATGCTTGTCGGCATGGTGTTGACCAAGCGATTCTTGAATCGACGCTAAGTTGACGTTAACGTCAACTTAGCGTCGAATTTCTGCGAAAATCACGTTCTGCCCAAAGCGCGGCCGCGCCGGAGTGTTCGCATGAGTAACCTCGACACCAAAAACCTCGTCTACAAGCCTGTGAACAAAGTGCGCTTTGTGACCGCCGCGAGTTTGTTCGATGGGCACGATGCCTCGATCAATATCATGCGCCGCATTTTGCAAGGCAGCGGCTGCGAAGTGATTCATCTCGGCCACAACCGCAGCGTGAAAGAGGTCGTTGACGCAGCATTGCAAGAAGACGCGCACGGTATCGCCATCAGCTCGTATCAGGGCGGTCATGTTGAGTATTTCAAGTACATGATCGACATGCTCCGCGAAGCGGGTGCGAGCCACATCAAGGTGTTTGGCGGTGGCGGTGGCGTGATCGTGCCCTCTGAAATCAAGGAACTGCACGACTACGGTGTGACGCGAATTTTCTCGCCTGAAGACGGCGCGAAATTGGGGTTGCAGGGCATGATTAACGACATGGTCGCGCTCTGCGATCATGATTTGTCGGGTTTGGCTCCCTCTCCCCTGGCGGGAGAGGGCGGGGGAGCGGGGGCTGTTGATTCGAAGCGCAATGCTCGCGCCCCCAATGAACGTCCCCCTCTCCCTAACCCTCTCCCGCAAGGGGAGAGGGGACGCTACATCCCCCTCGCCCGCACCATCACTCGCCTCGAATCAGGCAGCATGCCAGAGGCTGAGCGACAAGCGATCATTGAGCAAGCCGCGAAAATCACCACCCCCACGCTCGGCATCACCGGCACCGGCGGCGCTGGCAAATCATCGCTCACGGATGAGCTGATTCGTCGTTTCCGTATCGATCAAAACGACGCGCTAAAAATCGCGATCATTTCGATTGATCCGTCGCGCAGAAAATCAGGCGGAGCGCTGCTCGGTGATCGCATCCGAATGAATGCGATCAATCATGAAAACATCTACATGCGCTCGCTCGCCACGCGCGATTCCGGCGGGTCTGAGATTTCGAAAGCGCTGCCCGATGTGATCGCCGCTTGCAAAGTGCATGGTTTCGATGTGATCTTTGTTGAAACGTCTGGCATTGGTCAGGGCGACGCCGCCATCGTGCCGCATGTTGATGTGTCGCTCTATGTAATGACGCC
>JAAFHR010000149.1 GCA_013298455.1 Betaproteobacteria bacterium
CCGATTTAGCTCAGTGGTAGAGCAATCGCCTTGTAAGCGATAGGTCGTCAGTTCAATCCCGACAATCGGCACCATATTTCTCAGCATCCGCTCGACACATGCGTTGCAGCGCGATGAAGTCCACCGGCTCACAGAGCCGGCAGTCTGGGTGCTGACCATCAAAACGCAATTCATCGGGCGTCCAAAAAAAGAAAGCTAACGTGCCGCGCACTGAGGTGCTGCTGCGCACGGTTTAACTGTGTATGTTCAATAAAAAACCTCCCGCGGCGCGTCCCGCGTTGTTCACCAATCCTCCGAAAAAAGCTACGAATTGGGTGACCGATAGCGCGCCCGCCACTGCGCCTCGCACCGATCCGCAGTCGCCTCGTGGCGCGCCGCAAACTCCCCGCCCCGCACAGCCATCACAGTCGCAACCGCGTCCGCCGATGCCCGCCGCGCAAGCGATCCGCGCCTCGCAGGTCGCCCCAGCGCAGCCCGTGCCTCCCGCAGCGGCTCGTCCGCAGGCCGTGCCAGCCGCAACGCCATCCCACGCGCCCGCAACCACCGACAACGGTTTCGCGCTGCTCGGCCTTCGTGAAGAGCTCGTTCGCGCCGTGCTCGCGCATGGCTACGACACGCCCACGCCGATTCAAAAACAAGCCATCCCGATCGTGCTGAAAGGCGGCGATCTGCTCGGTGGCGCGCAAACTGGCACGGGCAAAACGGCTGGATTCGTGCTGCCGATGTTGCAGCGTTTGATGCAAAACGCGGCTGCACAGCGCGTCAGCAAAGCGCCACGCGCGCTGATCTTGGCGCCCACCCGCGAGCTCGCTGCACAGGTCGAAGAAAGCGTTCGCACCTATGGCAAATTCTTGCCGATCAGCTCAACTTGCATCTTCGGCGGCGTCGGCATTCAACCGCAGGTCGCAGCGCTTCGAAAGGGTGTTGATGTGGTCGTTGCCACACCGGGACGCTTACTCGATCATCATCAACAGCGCACGATTGATCTCTCGCGCGTTGAGATTTTGGTGCTCGACGAAGCTGATCGTATGCTCGACATGGGCTTCATTCACGACATTAAAAAAGTGCTCGCGGTGCTGCCGCCGAAGCGTCAGAATTTGCTCTTCAGTGCGACGTTCTCCGATGAGATCAAAGCGCTCACTGATCGCTTGCTCAACAATCCGCAGATGGTCGAAGTGGCCCGCCGCAACACCACGATTGAAGTGGTCGAACAGTCGGTGGTGCAGGTCGAAAAAGCGCACAAAGCGAAGCTCCTGATTCATCTCGTGAAATCTCGGAACTGGGAACAAACGCTCGTCTTCACGCGCACCAAACACGGTGCAAACCGCCTCGCTGAGCAGCTCGAAAAATCAGGCATCACCGCGATGGCCATTCACGGCAACAAGAGCCAAAGCGCCCGTACCAAAGCGCTGGCTGAATTCAAAGCGGGCTCGCTGCAAGTGCTGGTGGCGACTGACATCGCCGCACGCGGAATCGACATCGATCAACTACCGCAAGTGGTGAATTACGAGTTACCCAATGTGCCCGAAGATTACGTTCACCGCATTGGCCGCACCGGCCGCGCGGGTTCGACGGGCGAGGCGATGTCGCTCGTGATGCAAGAGGAATTACCGCTGTTGAAGGACATTGAAAAGTTCTCGAAGCAATCGATTCCGCGCGTCAAGATCGAGGGCTTTAACCCGGCGCTGATTCCCGATCCGGTGTCCACAACAGCGGATGCTCGCGATCAAGAATGGGCCGCTCGCGGTGGGCGTCCTGCGCCTCGCGGTCGTCCTGGTGGTGGCGGTCAAAATCGCGGCGGCGGTGCGCCCAAGCCAGCCGGTGGCGGCGCGGCTACCGCAGCACGTCCACGCCCCGCAGCCGGACGCCCCGCGCCTCGTGGGGCGGGTTCGGGTGGCCGCGGTCGTTAGGCTTTGGATCGCATCGCAATGCGGTGCGACCTCGGATAATTCATCGCTTCCGTAGGGACTTTCTGACGAAGTTTTCCGTGCAATACGCAGGGGAACGGTCTAGCATCGCCCTCGCGTCATGTGACGCTTTCACAACACACAGGGAGACACGATGGACATCATCATTCAATTGGTGCTCGGGGCAATCGGCGGCAATTTAGGCGGCGCGCTCCTTAAGAATCTCAGCTTGGGAACGGTCGGAAACAGCATCGCTGGGATCTTGGGCGGCGGACTGGGCGGTCAGCTCATCGGTCCGCTTTTGGGCGCGGCAGGCGGCGGTATGGTGGGCAACGTTGCGGGCGGCGGCGTGGGTGGCATCGTCGTTATGGTCATCGTCGGCCTGATCAAAAACATGATGGCGAAAAAGTAATCCAGCAATGCTGTGCTGAATCGATTCGCGGCGGATCGCGCCTCCGTAATCGATTCAGCGCGGTTGCGTTGCTTCAAAAAACGACGCTGGTGCGAGTTGGCTTACTGTCATTTCGCGCGTTTAAATCAAGGGAACAGGGAATTTCGATACTTTTCTGATTATCAAGTTTTCTGCTTCAAAGCCCAACGTTTACCTTACTTTCAGCGATAAAGCTTGGATGCATCGCTGCAGCGCGTAATCACGAATCAGCGAGCTACGATCATTGCGAATCCCCAGTTGCCGACGGCCGCGTAGCGCATTCCTGCCGGGCAGCCTCAGCGAGTCTCACCCGGAGCTCGGCTCAGATCGTTGTTGGCCTCCACGAGTTTTCGCAGCATCGCCAGGAATTTAGTGCGCTGTGCCACAGTCAAGGGGGCTAGGATGCGCTCCTGTGCTCGAAGCATGCCGGGCACTACCGCGTGAGTCAGCGCACGTCCCGTGTCGGTTAGCGTGAGCAGGCGGACGCGGCGATCGGTGTCTGATGCGCCACGTTTGACCCAACCCCGCGCGTCAAGCCGATCAATCACGCCCGCGATCGTTGACGTGTCAAAACCAATCACTCGGGCCAGCGTGCGTTGGTCGATCCCCGGGCTGTTTTCGATGGCTTGCAGCGCTGCGTATTGCACGGGCGTCACCTCAAGTTCTCTAGATTCATCCAGAAAGATTGCCACAGCGATTTGCTGGAGCCGCCGAATGTAGTGCCCGGGCACGTTGTCTAGATCGACACTGCTTTGCGCTTTGGCGGCTTTGCCAGAGGGAGCGAGTGTTTTCACGCGCGGCATGTTGAGCTCACTTTGCTTGACGAGTGGAATTCCGATACTATCATTGTGCTGATTATCAGTATGCTGATGATATGTATACGTTCGACCCTTTGATTCACTTTTGTACCCGTTGCCGCAGGAGCAATCCATGAACCAAGTCAGAGACAAGCTTCCCGTGCTCGTTGCAGGCGGCGGCATCGGCGGGCTGGCCACAGCGCTGGCGCTGGTGCGGCAGGGCTATTCGGTGAAGGTGTTGGAGCAGGCCGCACAGCTTGGCGAAATCGGCGCGGGATTGCAGGTGGGGCCGAACGGCTTTGCGGCATTCGATGCGCTGGGCGTAGGCGAGCAGGCCCGTCGCCGCGCGGTCTACACCGATTACATGGTGATGCACGACGCCATTGATGCAAGCCGTGTCGGACACATTCCCACGGGAGAGGCGTTCCGTCAGCGCTTCGGTAATCCGTACGCTGTGATACATCGCGCGGATGCTCACAAATCGCTGCTCGAGGGCGTGATGGCGTGCGGGCAAGTTGATGTGGCAGTTTCGACGACGGTGGAGCGCGTTCTCCAAGACGAACACGGCGTGACGGTCATTGATCGAAACGGTGCTGAGCATCGCGGTGCAGCGCTCATCGGCGCGGACGGCGTGAAATCCGCCGTGCGCGCGCAGTTCGTTGGCGACGAGGCGCGAGTTTCGGGGCACGTCGTCTATCGTGCCGTGGTCAACAAAGACGATTTCCCCGCTGATTTGCGTTGGAACGCAGCGGCGATTTGGGTCGGACCGAATTGCCATCTCGTTCACTACCCGCTCCGAGGTGGCGAGCAATACAACGTTGTCGTCACGCTTCACAGTCGCGAGAAAGAGGAGTGGAGCGTCCGCGAGGGCAGTCGCGAGGAGGTGCAGAGCTACTTCACCGACATCTGTCCGCAAGCGCGCCAGCTCATTGACCTGCCGAAAGACTGGAAGCGTTGGGCCACCGCTGATCGCGAGCCGATCGCTAATTGGACCTTTGGTCGGGTGGCGCTCTTGGGTGATGCTGCGCACCCGACGTTGCAATATCTTGCGCAAGGCGCGTGCATGGCGATGGAAGACGGCGTTACGCTCGGAGAGGCGCTCCGCGTGCACAACGGCGACTGGACGGCGGCGTTCGCCCACTACCAACGCTCACGCGTCGCCCGCACAGCCCGCGTAGTGCTCTCGGCACGCGAAATGGGACGTATTTTCCATGCCAAAGGCGTTGAGCGTTTGGTACGAAATGATCTCTGGAAAGGCCGCTCGCCAGAGCGTTTTTATGATGCCGTGGAATGGCTCTACGGTTGGCGAGAAGAGAACTGTTTAGCGCCGTAGTCGGGCGAATCAGTGCCGCCTGTTAACCGCAGTAGCATCGAGAAAATCGTCCAATGCGTGAGGAATTGAAATGAACGACGCCGTTAACCAACAACGCGAAGCCTTCTACCAACGCGCGGACACTCAAGCGCTTGCGCCACTCTGGACGCGCTTGAAATCGCTTGTACCGCAATGGCCCGCGCAGGTCGGCGTCGCGCATCGCTGGGGCTACGATGATGTGCGCAAATTCGTGATGGAATCTGCAGAGCACATCAGCGCCAAAGAGGCCGAGCGCCGAGTGATGATTCTTGAAAATCCCGCGCTCAAAGGCACCTCGCAAATCACGCATTCGCTTTACGCTGGTCTGCAGCTTCTGATGCCTGGCGAAGTTGCCCCCGCACATCGCCACACACAAAGCGCGCTTCGATTCATCGTTGAAGGCAACGGCGCGTACACCGCCGTAGACGGTGAAAAAACCATGATGACGCCGGGCGACTTTGTGATCACGCCATCCTGGACTTGGCATCATCACGGTAACGAGGGCAACACGCCGATGGTGTGGCTCGATTGCCTTGATATTCCGATGGCGATGTTTTTCAACAGCACCTTTCGCGAAGACCATCACGCGGATGAAGCGGCCATCACGCGCCCAACGGGCGATGCACTCGCACGCTACGGTCAAGGCTTACTGCCCGTCGGTCACACCACGACATCGCTCAATTCGCCTGTCTTCAATTACCCCTACGCCCGCACTCGCGAAGCGCTGCACGCGCTCACCAAAGCGGGAGCACCCGATCCGCACTTCGGCTGCCAGCTTCGCTACGTCAACCCACTCGATGGCGGTTGGGCGATGCCCACGATTTCGACGATGATTCGCTTGCTTCCGGCGGGCGTTTCTACGCTACCTTATCGCTCGACCGATGGCGCCGTGTTTATCGTCGTCGAGGGTGAAGGCGAGCTGCACGTAGGTGAAATCAAGTTCGCGCTGAAGCCCCACGATGTGGTTACCGTGCCGGGATGGATGGCCTACACGATTCGCGCTCAAAACGATCTGGTGCTCTTTCAAGCGTCAGATCGTGTGGCGCAGGAAAAGCTTGGGTTTTTTCGTGAGCAGCGGATGTAGGGCGGCGTTTGCGTCGTGCGTTGCTGTGTGACCCGTGACGGCGCCCATGGACGCTCCTGTAAGGCGGCGCTTCGTGTAGGGGCGGTTCCACCGCGATGGTTCGTAGTCGCAGTTACTCGTCCACCGCACCCCGTAACGCCTTCACCTTACCCCGAATCACCTTGGCTTCGAGCCGTCGCCGCTTTGAAGCGAGCGTTGGCTTGGTGGCGTGACGCGCTCTCGGCGGCGTGGCCACAGATTGCACCAACTCATGCAACCGCTCAATCGCTTCGCGCTTGTTGGCCTCTTGCGTGCGCTGCGTTTGTGCCTTGATGACCACCACACCGTCGCTGGTGATGCGTGAATCGGATAGCGCCAAGAGCCGCGCTTTCACGCCCTCATTGAGCGACGACGGGTGCACATCAAATCGCAGTTGAATCGCCGAGGACACCTTGTTAACGTTCTGCCCGCCCGCGCCCTGAGCGCGAATGGCGGTTAGTTCGTATTCAGTCGGTGGGATGATGATGCGAGGCATCAGACAATGTTAGGACATACCGCTTGACATGAATGGCAGCGCGTCTCTCTAGACCGCAATGTTGTTCACCTGACTAAGACCTCTGCACAACTACCATTTCCGTCATTCCCGCGAAGGCGGGAAGATGGATTCACAGTTGAAGAGCCATGCTCCAAGTAATTAAGTTTCCTCAATCCACCATGGGTTCCCGCCTTCGCGGGAACGACACAATGGGTCGGAAATCTACCGGGCGGTAGTCATGCAGAAGTCTTTAACTACCGTTCGCCCTGAGCTTGTCGAAGGGTTGTTGGCACCCGACCAAAGCTTCGACAAGCTCAGCTCGAACGGAGCCTGTAAACACCGGCGGACGTGAGCAATGCTGCGCTACACCCCAATCAACGCATGCAATTTGTCGCTCTTGTGCGCAAGCTCATCCGACGTGCCTGAAAGCGCTACACAGCCTTTTTCGAGCGCCGTGTGGTGGTCCGCGAGAGGGAGCAGTGCCTTCAAGTCTTTGTCGATTACGAGCATCGCTAGCTTTTCGGCCTTGAGCGATTGCAAGGCTTTCCAAATGTCAGCGCGCACAAGTGGCGCGAGACCTTCGGTGGCTTCGTCGAGGATCAGTAAGCGCGGGTTGGTCATTAGCGCTCGGCCGATGGCGAGCATTTGTTGTTCGCCGCCGGAGAGTGTGCCGCCCATTTGAGCTAAGCGTTCTCCAAGGCGGGGGAAGAGGGCGATGATTCGATCCAACTGCCATGCTTTGCCGTTGGCGGTTGAAGCGGTGGCGAGTAGGTTTTCTCGCACCGTGAGCGTGGGGAAAATGTGGCGGCCTTCGGGTACTAAGCCCAAACCGCGTTCACCAATTCGATAGGCCGGTGCGGTGGTGACATCTTCACCCGCAAACGTGATGCGCCCAGACGTTGGCTTGATCCAGCCACAAAGGCACTTCACGAGCGTACTTTTGCCCATGCCATTGCGCCCCAAGAGCGTTGCCACTTGGCCTTCCGCGATGGTGAGATTGACGTCAAACAGCACACGACTTGCGCCATAACCCGCCGACAAATTTTCCACCTGAAGTAACGCGCTCATGCGGTCACCTCATCGCCCAAATACGCGGCACGGACGGCGGCGTTGGAGCGGATGTTGTCGGGCGTATCGGTGGCGATCACACGACCGTAGACGAGCACACTCACTCGATCAGCCACCGCAAACACCGCATCCATATCGTGCTCGACCAAGAGCATCGGGTACTTGCCTTTGAGCGACTTCAAAAGCGCAATCATCGCGCCCGCCTCGTTTTGACTCATGCCGGCGAGCGGTTCGTCGAGGAGCAAGAGTTTGGGTTCGGTGGCAAGCGCCATGGCGATTTCTAGTTGGCGTTGTTCGCCATGCGCTAGGGTGGCGACCGTGGTGTTTTTCTGTGCGGCGAGTCCGACGGTTTGCAGTGCGCTCAATGCGCGGCGCACGGCTTCATCTTCGTGGTGCGCGTTGTTCCAGAAGCGGAAATTGTGGTTCGCAC
>JAAFHR010000015.1 GCA_013298455.1 Betaproteobacteria bacterium
CGCTCGGCGCGCTGAAGCAAACCGGTTTGAAGCAAATCGTTGTCGCGGGCGGCGTGGGGGCCAACGCAAGGCTTCGGGAGCGGCTCACCGTGGGTGCAGCAGAGCTTGGGGCGAAAGTGTTTTATCCACCCATTGCGCTTTGCACCGACAACGGCGCGATGATCGCGCATGTTGGAGCGCTTCGGTTGCGTGAGGCAAAGTGTGATTACGCGATCAACGTGCGCCCGCGCTGGCCGCTCGACGAGCTGCGACCCGTCACCGAGCTGTAGGAGCGGCTCGCCGCGAATGGTGTGTGGGCATTTTGACGCAGATTACGCAGATGCCGCTGATTTGCGCAGATTATTGGGAGCTATGCCAAGATTGAGCAAAAGCTAATCTGCGTTCATCTGCGAAATCTGTGTAATCTGCGTCAAAAAAATGCTTGCGAGGCATTCGCGGCAAGCCGCTCCTACAGCGCTATGACTTCGTTTTAAAACTGCCCTCGTAGCCCACGATCAGGCGCTGAATGACGCAGATTGCGCAGATTGCGCAGATGCCGCTGATTCGCGCAGATTATTGAGAGCTGTGCCGAGATTGAGCGAAAGCTAATCTGCGTTCATCTGCGAAATCTGCGTCAAAAAAATGCTTGCGAGGCATTCGCGGCAAGCCGCTCCTACAGCGCTATGACTTCGCTTTAAAACTTCCTTCGTCGCCCGCGACGAGGCGCTGAATGTTTTCTTTGTGTCGGTAAAGGAGCAGCGCCGTCATCACGAGCGCTGCCCAAAACATAGGCACAGCGCCGTGAAACGCGTACGCAAAAATCGGCGCGGCAAGGCTACCCACAATCGCCGCGAGTGACGAGACGCGTTTGACCGCAAACACCAGCGCCCAAATTGCCAGCAAGCCCAAACCAATGCGCCAATCAAGCGCAAACAACACACCGGCTGCCGTGGCAACGCCTTTACCGCCCGCAAAACCAAAAAACACTGGGAACAAGTGCCCGAGAAACACAGCCACAGCCACGAGCGCAACACCTGCCGCTGTGATGCCGAATTGCGTGGCGAGATACTTCGCCAAGAGTACGGCGATCACACCCTTTAAGGTGTCGCCCAATAGCGTGAGGATGGCCGCCTTTCTGCTGCCGCTTCGGAGCACATTGGTCGCGCCGGGATTGCCACTGCCGTAGCTTTTCGGATCGGGCAGCGCGAGCGCTTTGCTAACGATCACGGCAAACGAGAGCGAGCCCAACAAATAGGCGAGCGCTGCGGCAATCCAATCAGGCGTTGAAAACATCATCGATAAAGTGGCTGCGTAGAATCAAGCGCAGTTTATTCCCCACCGCGAGAGAGCGCCACACTTGGACATCATTTTCATCAAAGGTTTGAAGTGCAACACCACACTCGGGGTGTACGACTGGGAGCGAGTGAGCTTGCGGCCAGTGCTTCTCGATTTGGACATCGGTTCAGCCTCCAACGAATCGTTCGAGCACGACAGCGCCAAAGGTTTGATGAATTACGACAGTATTTCCAAGCGGCTCACCGAGGCGCTCTCAACGCTGCACTACAAAACGGTAGAGCGCTTGGCTGAGCATGTGGCGGAGCTGGTGCTCCGCGAGTTTCATGCGCCGTTTGTGAGGGTGACCGTTGGTAAGCCAGCTGCCGTGAAAAACGCAGCGATGGTGGGCGTGACGATTGAGCGGCGCGCGCCGACCGCATAGTCCCACTGGCGTTTAGCCCGTCGCATCCTTTGCACTGGCCCGCGCATTTTTGCGGCGCTGATACAAACCCAGCCCAACCACCACGGCCGCCCCCAGCAAACCTGCATACACGTGCGAGTCGGTCAGCTTGTCGAAGAAATCTTTGTCGACCGGATCGGTGACAAACATCTCGCCCGCCAAAAAGCCCAAGAGCGCTGCGCCCAAAGTGATGATGATCGGGAATTTGTCCATGACCTTCATCAGAAGCGTTGAGCCAAACACGATCAGCGGAATGCTCACCGCCAAACCGATGATCAAAAGCATGTTGTTGTCTTTCGCGGCGGCCGCGACGGCGATCACGTTGTCCAAACTCATCACCAAGTCGGCAATCAAAATCGTCCGCACCGCGGCGGCCATACCGTGCACATCTTTGCCGTCGCCCGCGTCATCTTCGTCGCCTTCGGCCATCAGCTGCACGCCGATGTAGACGAGCAAAAACGCGCCAACGATTTTCAAATACGGAAACTGCAACAGCTGCACCGCGACCAACGTCAAAATGATTCGCATCACGATCGCGGCCGCTGATCCCCAAAACACCGCCTTTTGACGCTGCCCGTCGGGGAGCTTTCGCGCCGCCATGGCGATCACCACCGCGTTGTCGCCCGAGAGCACGATGTTGGCCAAAATGATGGAGCCCAGCGCTGCCCACCAAGCGCCCGAAAACAGTACCAATTCCATGCGTATCCCTTTGTGTTGCTCGCGCTAAAGGCAAACGAGTCGTCGATGAAGAAAACATCCAATCGCCACGGCATCATCATTGAGCGGCGTCATTCCCGCGAAGGCGGGAATCCATCGTCGATGAATCGACCTGCCCGAAACAACACAGCTGCTCAAATCGCCATGGATTCCCGCCTGCGCGGGAATGACGAATTCGGGCGCGTGTCGCGGTCATTTGCAGCCTAGTTCCCCGGACTTTGTTTTGATTCTAGAAACGCAGTCTGTCGGGATGCAGATGCTAAGCGTCTATTTGCTTCAGCGCCTGAGGCTGCTTGGCGTACGGATCGATAAAAACCGGTATTGATTCCAACCGTAGCTTCTCTCAACCCCAATATTTATAAGGCGTTAAGAGGAAAAGTTAGAAGCGCTACTTTTCGGTGTCGGTGAGCCCTTTGACAAAGCTCTTTTGCATCGCCACGATCACCAGCACTGGCGGAATGAGCGCCAGAATCGTGGTGGCCATCACGATGTGCCAATCGGTGGGCTCAGCGCCCGTACCGATCATTTTTTTGATGGCGACGACGATCACATCGAGCGAATTCGATGTGGTGATCAGGAGCGGCCACAAATACTGATTCCAGCCGTAGATGAAAAGAATCACAAACATCGCCGCGATATTGGTGCGCGAGAGCGGAATCACCACGTCTTTGAAAAATCGCATGGGCCCCGCGCCGTCGATCTTTGCGGCTTCGACCAACTCATCGGGAATCGTCATGAAAAACTGCCGAAACAAGAGCGTGGCCGTTGCCGACGCAATGAGCGGCAGCGTGAGCCCCGCGTAGCTGTTGATCAAATTCAGATCGGTCACGACCTTGTAGGTTGGCAAGATGCGCACTTCAACCGGGAGCATCAACGTGATGAAAATCATCCAAAAGAAAAACATCCGACCCGGAAACCGAAAAAACACCACGGCATACGCCGAGATCAAACTCACCGCAATTTTTCCAAAGGTGACGACAAGCGCCACGATCAGCGAATTGAACAAAAGCGTCATCGCGGGCGGTGACAAATAGGTGCCCGCAGAGCCCTTGGAAAATGCCGTCGCGTAGTTATCAACGCCTTGCAAACTTGGATACATCTGCATCGGCGTTTGCGCGATTTCAGTAGGCGTTAGTGTGCTCGCAACGAAGGTGACGTACAACGGAAATGCCGTGATGAACAGCCCGATCCACAAAATCACATGCGGCAGCCAATTGCTGCGCGAATAGTCCACCTGAGCCATAGTTTGTGCGCTCATGATTAGTAGTGCACTTTCTTTTCAACGTATCGGAATTGCACGGCGGTGAGTAGGATCACAATCACCATCAAAATCACACTCTGTGCGCTCGATGTGCCGAGATTGAGCGCCACCACACCGTCGTAGTACACCTTGTAGACAAGTACTTCAGTCGCCTTCGCAGGCCCGCCGCTGGTCACCGCATCGATGATGCCGAAGGTGTCAAAAAACGCATAGACGATGTTGACCACCAACAGAAAGAATGTGGTCGGTGACAACAGCGGAAAAATGATCGTGCGGAATTTACGCCACTCGCCTGCGCCGTCAATCGATGCGGCCTCGAGGAGTGCTTTCGGAATCGATTGCAAACCGGCAAGAAAAAACAAAAAGTTGTAACTGATTTGCTTCCAAGCCGCAGCCATGATGACCAAGAGCATCGCGTCGTTGCCATCGAGTTTCGGGTTCCAATCGATGCCCAGTTTTTTGAGCCAATACGCAACGATTCCCACCGACGGGCTAAACATAAAGAGCCACAACACACCAGCCACGGCGGGTGCAATGGCATAGGGCAACACCAAAATCGTTCGGTAAAACGTAGCGCCGCGAACGACGCGCTCCGCCATCAGCGCAAACAAGAGCGCAGGCACCAGTGCACAAATCGCTACCGCACCCGAAAAAATAATCGTGCGCCAAAAGGTTTTTAAGTATTCGGGATCGTTGAACAGCTCTTTGAAATTTGCCAAACCCACAAAGGTTTTGGTGAGCCCAAAGGCGTCTTGCTCCATCACCGACATCTGAATCGCCTGACCCGCCGGCCAGAAGAAAAACACCAGCGTCACCGCTAGCTGCGGCGCGAGCAGCAGATAGGGCAGCAGCTTGTTGCTGAAGATAACGCGACGATCCATGCCGGGAATCTAACAAAAAAGGACGCGTTGCGCGTCCTTTTTTTGTGTCACTAAGTTTTGCCCCCTCTCCCGCAGGCGGGAGAGGGCTGGGGTGAGGGTGTGCTGCAGGGAGCAGCGAGACGAAACGGGCAGCTCCGTCGACGACACCCTCATCCCCAACCCTTCTCCCGCTCGCGGGAGAAGGGAGTCAGACCGCGAACCTTAACTGGCCGAAGCCGTCTTCTCAAACTGCCGCAGCGCCGCATTGCCGCGCTTCTGCGCGTTCTCCACGGCTTCCTTGGCGGTTTGTTTGCCTTGCAGCGCTTTCTCAACTTCCTCATGGTAGAAGTCGCGAATTTCGGTCCAACGACCGAAGCGGTAGCCGCCGGTGTGTTCACCTTGTTTGCCATTGGCGAGCGTGCTGATCGCGACTGCAGCGCGTGGGTTTTGGGCGTAGAAGCCCTCATCCGTCAGGTACTTAAACGCGGCGTTGGTGGCGGGCAGAAAGCCCGTCGTTTTCGCCCAGTCGGTCATCACAGGCATCGAGCGCAGGTAGTCGAGAAACTTCGCGACGCCTTTGAATTCAGCCGCGCTGCGGTTCGGTGCGTTAAACACCCAGAGCGATGCACCACCAACGGTCGTTGCGTAAGGCGCGCCCTTCGCGTCCGGCCAGTAAGGCAGGGGCGCAACGCCCCAATCGAACTTCGCATCGCGAACGTAGCCGCCCATCGCGCCCGAGCTTTGCGTGATCATCGCGCATTCGCCATTTTGGAACGAGGCTGAGGCATCGTTGCTGCGGCCTTTGTAGTCAAACGTCTTGTCTTTTTGCATGTCGACGAGCGTTTGCACTTGCTTCACAAACGCTGGGTTGCTCGCGAAATTGAGCTCGGAATTCAACCCGGCGCGACCGTTCGACTGCGTACCGAGACCGATGTTGTGGCGTGCGCCGAACTGCTCTAGCTGAATCCAAGCAAGCCATGTCGTAGTGAATCCGCAATTTGCGGCGTTAGTGGACTTGATTTTCTTCGCGGCTGCAGCGAGCTCCGGCCATGTTGCTGGCGGCTTGTTGGCGTCGAGGCCTGCCTTTTTGAAGGCGTCTTTGTTGTAGAAAAGTACGGCTGTCGATACGTTAAACGGCATCGAAAGCAGGCTACCGTCTTTGGTGCCGTAGTAGCCACGCGCAGGAGCGATAAAGTCAGCCGCGTTGAACTGCATCCCCGCGCGCTTGAACACATCGCTCACTGGCACGATGGCGCTTTTCGCACCCATCATGTCACCTGAGCCCGCATCAAACATCTGCATGATGTGCGGTGGGTTGCCCGCGCGAAACGCGGCGACCGCAGCGGCACGTTGCTCAGGGTACTGGCCCTTAAACGACACCGTGACTTTGTACTCGCTCTGCATCTTGTTGAATTCTTCGCCGTACTTGGTGAGCGTTTCGCCACCCAATCCGGTCAAGCCCATCCACATTTGGATTTCGATGGGTTTGTTTTGCGCCAACGCCGAGACGCTCAACGCTGAGCCAACGGCTAGCGCGGCGATTTTCATTGCAAACTTCATAGGGTCTCCTGATTTATTGTGCGGTTGCAGCAATTAATCTGCAAGCGTAGACACCGAATGTGACACTTTTCTTAAATTCAAGCAAACACGGGTTTCCCTAAGCGCACGGCCTTGTTATAGTCAATGCATGGCACAAGTCGAATTCAAACAAGTCAAAAAATCCTATGGCAATGTCGACGTCATTCACGGCGTTGATCTGGGCATCAGCGACGGTGAATTTGTCGTGATAGTGGGTCCGTCGGGCTGCGGTAAATCAACGCTTCTGCGAATGGTTGCGGGCCTAGAAGCTATTACCAGCGGCGAAATTTGGATCGACGGCAAGGTCGTCAACGGCCTAGAGCCCAAAGATCGCGACATCGCGATGGTGTTTCAAAACTACGCGCTCTATCCGCACATGAACGTGCGCGAAAATATGAGCTACGGCCTCAAGATTCGCAAAATGCCGGAAGCCGAAATTTCCGCTCGCATCAGCAAAGCCGCCAAAATTTTGGAGCTGTCGCATCTGCTGGATCGCAAACCCAAGCAACTTTCTGGCGGGCAACGGCAACGCGTAGCGATGGGGCGCGCCATCGTCCGTAACCCCAAAGTGTTTCTGTTTGACGAACCGCTCTCAAACCTTGATGCGAAGTTGCGCGTGGAAATGCGCCTTGAAATCCAGAAGCTGCATCAAGAATTAAAGGTCACCAGTCTCTACGTCACGCACGATCAGATCGAGGCGATGACGCTCTCGGACCGAATGCTCGTGATGAATTCCGGCGTGATTGAACAAGTTGGATCGCCGAAAGACGTGTACGAGCGCCCCGCGTCGCTCTTTGTTGCCAATTTCATTGGCACACCCGCGATGAATCAGTTTTGGGGCACTCGCGCTGGTCAGTCGCTCAAGATGGATGAGCATGGCGATATGTTTCACGTCGGCGAGTTTCCCACGAGCATTGCCAACGGCGCACGTGTGGCGCTGGGCGTGCGGCCTGAGCATTTGCAAGTCGTCCCCGAAGCGCAGGCGCGCCTGTCCATCAAAGTGCAAATGATTGAATGGGTTGGCGCAGATGCCTACGCTTACGGGCAGTTCGGCCAGTACCGAATCATCTGCCGATTGCCCGCCGAGGGCATTGGCAACGTTGTGAAGGTAGGCGACACGCTGCCGCTGTCGTTCGATCCGGTGCGGGTGCACTGGTTTAACGCAGAGACTGGGAAGCGGATTTAGTCTCTCGGCGTGATTCTTATGGGTTGTCATCCTGAGCGAAAGCGAAGGATCACTGGGCATCTATCTGTGTTGCTGAGCCTCAACCATCGCTCTTGAACCACCCGATCCTTCGCTGTCGCTCAGGATGACAGCACGGAGAGCCGTCTCTTTAACCGCGATTGATCCGCTCCGCCAACACCACTGACGTATTGGTCCGACTCACGCCGTCAATGTCACCAATTTCATCGAGCAATCGATCCAGCGCATCCGGCGCGTCCGCTCGAATCCACGCCACGTAATCGAATTCGCCGCTCACGCTACAAACGAGCTTGATCTCAGGCATTTTGTTCAAGCGCTTCAACACATCGCGCCCCGATTTCGGGGCGACTGACAAACCGACATACGCCTGCAAACTCTTCTCAAGCGTGGCTTGATTGAGCCGCACGCTATAGCCCGTGATGACGCCATTGGTTTCCAGGCGCTGCATGCGGGCGAGCACCGTGGTGCGCGCAACCCCTAACTTTTTGCCCAACGTGGTGACGCTTTCGCGAGCGTTATTTTGCAAGAGCGAAAGCAATTCGCGATCAGTGGCATCGAGATAGCTCGATCCGGCTGTCGGGGACTTTTGCGGAAAAGATCGCATGTCGTTTCAATACGTCAGTTAGATGTGACAAATTGTCTCATTTACAGATCTTTTTCGTCAAAGTAGAACTACTTTACGTCATCGCTTGTCCGTAGAATTTTTCTCAATTCAATCGCAACAGTTCGCACCTGCCTATGAAAATCGTTCTCCTCGGCGCGGGTCATATTGGCCACACCATCTCCCACCTGCTGGTGAACTCCGGCGACTACCAGCTGACCGTGGTGGATCAATCGCCGGTGTCGCTCGACAAGTTAAAGCATCTCAACGTGCGAACCGTGGTGCTCGATAGCGACCAGGCATCGGCGCTGGAGGCAATCATGCGGGGCCATGACGCAGTCATTAATGCGCTCCCGTATCACCTCGCGATGAAGGTTGCGCAAGCCGCCAAGAATGCAGGTTGTCACTACTTCGATTTAACCGAGGATGTGGCGGCTACCAAAGCCATCATGGCGCTCGCCAAAGACGCGAAGACCGCGTTCATGCCGCAATGTGGGCTGGCGCCGGGATTTATCGGTATCGTCGCGCATCACTTGGCGCAGGAATTCGATTCGCTGGATGAAATCAAGATGCGTGTCGGCGCGCTGCCCGCATTTCCAACCAATGCCTTGAAATACAACTTAACGTGGAGCGTTGACGGGCTCATTAACGAGTACTGTCATCCCTGCGAAGCCATTCACGGCGGCGAGGTCACCGCGATGTTGCCGCTCGAAGGCTTAGAGCATTTTTCGCTCGACGGCGTGGAGTACGAGGCGTTTAACACCTCCGGCGGTTTGGGTACGCTCTGCGAAACGCTCAAAGGCAAGGTACGTAACCTCGATTACAAGAGCGTGCGCTATCCCGGTCATCGCGAGTTGATGCAATTTTTGCTCTCGGACCTGCGCCTCTCGGGCGATCAAGAAACGCTCAAAGACATCATGCGCAAATCGGTGCCAACAACGATGCAAGACGTGGTGCTCGTATTCGTCACCGTGAGCGGCATGAAGCACGGCGCTTACGTGCAAGAGGTGTTCGCGCGAAAGATTTTTGCTCAGCGCGCTACACACACCGACGCGCCGCTTTCAGCCATCCAAATTACGACGGCCGCGGGCATTTGCGCCGCCGTGGATTTGTTCCGCGAAGGTAAGCTGCCGAAGCACGGATTTGTGAGGCAGGAGGAGGTGAAGCTCACCGATTTTCTCGCCAATCGGTTCGGTGTTGCGTACGAGCAGTCGCGCCGTATTGAATCGATTTCGTAGACGCACTTTGTAGGAGCGGCTTGCCGCGAACACGTTACATCATCGGATGGCGAAGATTCGCGGCAAGCCGCTCCTACAGCGCCGCCATTCCCGCCTTCGCGGGAACGACAATCGCGTTGAAAATGCATTTCTCCAACTATGGCATTCACGACATTCCCCATGAAACAAAACGCCCACGATTTACTCAAGCAACTCGGCGTCACCTTGCCCGCTAGCGGCAACGCCGACACGATCAACGCTCGCACACCGATCACGGGCGAATCCCTTGCTTCGCTGCCCTGCGCAACGAGCGCTGACGTCGAACGCGTCGTTGCGCAAAGCCGCGATGCGTTTCTCGCTTGGCGCACCGTGCCGGCTCCGCTACGCGGAGAGCTCGTCCGCCTCCTCGGCGAAGAACTGCGCGCTAACAAAACGGCGCTCGGCCAACTCGTGTCCATCGAAGCTGGAAAAATTCTGCAAGAAGGTTTGGGCGAAGTTCAAGAGATGATTGACATCTGCGACTTCGCGGTTGGTTTGTCGCGTCAGCTCTACGGTTTGACGATTGCATCCGAGCGCGCCGAGCATCGCATGATGGAGACCTGGCATCCGCTCGGCCCTACGCTCATCATCAGCGCCTTCAATTTTCCGGTGGCGGTGTGGGCGTGGAATGCAGCGCTCGCGCTGGTGTGCGGCAACAGCACGATTTGGAAACCGTCGGAGAAAACACCACTCACGGCGCTCGCCACGCAGGCCATTTTTGATCGCGCTGTTGAGCGCTACGTTGCGGCGGGGAACGTCGCGCCAAAAGGCTTGTCGGTGGTGGTGTTGGGCCGCGGCGATGTGGGCGCTGCGCTCACCAACGACGCACGTATTCCGCTGGTTTCCGCCACGGGCTCCACGCGCATGGGGCGCATGGTCGGCGAGGCGGCCGCGAAGCGCTTCGCCCGCGCGATTCTCGAATTGGGCGGCAACAACGCCGCCATCATCGCGCCCACAGCGAACCTTGAAATGGTCGAGCGAGCGGTCACGTTTTCGGCGGTCGGCACAGCGGGCCAGCGTTGCACGACGCTACGCCGCTTGCTTGTGCATGCCAGCGTTTATGACACGCTGGTACCGCGCTTGAAAACGATCTACGGAAAACTGCGTATTGGTAACCCGTTGACCGACGGTACCTTGGTCGGTCCGTTGATTGATAAGTTGGCCTTTGGCGCGATGAATGCTGCGCTCGACAAAGCGCGCGCCGCTGGTGGCAAAGTGATCGGTGGTGAGCGCGTGAATGAATCGCTCGGCACGGATGCGTATTACGTGCAACCCGCAATCGTTGAGATGTCATCGCAAGCGGATGTGATGTGTCACGAAACGTTTGCGCCGATCTTGTATGTGGTGAAGTACGAAGGTGATGTTGAAAGCGCCATTGCAATGAATAACGCCGTGGCGCACGGTTTGTCATCGTCGATCTTTACGAACGACATGCGCGACATGGAGCGATTCGTCGGCCCCGCAGGTAGCGACTGCGGCATTGCGAACGTCAACATCGGCACCAGCGGCGCAGAAATTGGCGGCGCGTTTGGCGGTGAAAAAGAAACCGGTGGTGGCCGCGAATCGGGCAGTGATTCGTGGAAAGCGTACATGCGTCGCGCCACGAACACCATCAATTACGGCTCGAAATTGCCGTTGGCGCAAGGTATCAAGTTCGATCTTTAGCGAAGAAGGACGAGATGACGACGCGCTTCGCGCTAGGACGACGCACCTTTGGTGCTAGGACGCAAAGCTCGGTTCGAGAGGCTCTTTTTGGTGGTTTTGGATATTCGTTGCTTTTTGTCATCTGACTATGCGAGCGGCTCGATTAACTTCGGTTGCCATTCTGGGCAGCCGAAGAACTCCGGCGTATTGATCGCTACACGCCGAGCATGTGATTCACTACCTCTCGTTTTCACGAAGATTTCAATTTGCACCGTTCGGGCTGAGCCTGTCGAAGCCTTGGTGGCGTGCCGTCAACCCTTCGACAAGCTCAGGGCGAACGGTGTTTCAGTGAAGCGCAACGTGCAACAGATTGGTATCGCGCTCAGCGTATAAAAAACGGCGATTCTCCAAAGCTGGAAGAGCACAAAATATTCAACCGAGCTTTGCGTCCTAGCAACCGAAGGTTGCGTCGTCCTAGCGCGAAGCCCGACGTCATCTCGTCCTCGGTTCGGGCGCGACGTCATCTCGTCCTTGTACACTTTCCGAATGACTTCAACGCCTTGGCTCTACCCCAAAACCATCGCTCATCGCGGCGCGGGAAAGCTTGCGCCTGAAAATACACTGGCGGCGATTCGGCATGGCGTTTCGCTCGGTTACCGCGCGACGGAAATTGACGTCAAACTCTCTGCCGACGGTGTGTCGCTGTTGATGCATGACGACAGCGTGAATCGCACTTCGAATGGCTCTGGATTTGTGGCCAACAAATCGTGGCGCGAGCTAGCGACGCTGGACGCGGGCGCTTGGCACGGCGCGGCGTTTGCAGGCGAACCAATTCCTACGTACTGCAATGTGATTGCGTATTGCCACGCCAATGACGTGCTGCTGAATACCGAAATTAAACCGAGCACTGGGCGCGAGCGTGAAACGGGCGCAGCGGTTGCGCTCGAAACACAACTTTTGTGCGCCGACGCACCCATCAAGCCGTTGCTGTCATCGTTTTCAACCGATTCGTTGATTGCTGCTCGCGATGCCGCGCCTGAATTGCCGCGCGCTCACTTGTTCAAAAATCCGCTGCCCGAAAACTGGCTTGAGCGCTGCAAGGCAGTTGACGCGATCGCGCTCGATGCCAACTGGCTGACGCTCACCGAACGCATTGTGAAAACTGCGCATGACAACGGGCTCTATGTGGCGTGCTACACCTGCAACGATTTGGCTGCCGCTGAAAAGCTGTGGGCGTGGGGCGTGGATTCCGTGATTACCGACGCGGTGGATGTGATTGCGTTTCGTCGTTGAATCGTGCGGAGCATCTTAAAATTTCAACGTTTTTGTGCATCCCAACTTTTCTTTTGAATGCCAACATAAACATGGGATTTAACTAGATGTCAATGGCTATTGAAAATCACAAAAAATCGCTCCAAGCCCATATTTAGCAAGGCCAAAGCAAATAAAGTTTGTATAGCAATTATTTGCGCTCCGACGCGTCGAGCTGGCGCTGCGCGCGCATGAAATCTGCAAGTTGTTTCCCGACTTCATCTCGAAAAAAATCGTCTGAAACCTTCAGCCGAAGCACGCGATCCAAGCGAAAACTTCGGAAATCGTTTCGCAACTCACACCACGCGCCGAGCGTCCATTGCTCGCCCCAAAAGTAGAGCGACAGCGGACGCACATTGCGCTCAGTCAAGCGGCGCTGCTCGTCGGCGTAAACAAAGGCAACGGGATGACGTTTCGCGATGGCATTTCGCAGCGTATCGAATCGCTCGCCGAGCTGTTTCGGAATGTGAAATTGCGGCACAAAGGTACGGCTCTGATCGAGCCAAGCGCGTCGCTCTTTCGGTAACGCCGTTGAGATTTTCGCGAGCGCTGACGCGGCCGCTGCGCCGAGCTGCGGCCCGCTCCACGCTTCAACCATCCGCGCCCCCAAGGTGAGCGCCTCGATTTCTTCGAGCTCAAATTGCAGCGGCGGCAACTCCATCCCGCCGCGCAACCGGTAGCCCACACCCGCCTCGCCTTCAATCGGCGTTCCGGTGATTGATAGATCGCGAATGTCTCGATAAATGGTTCGTTCGCTGACTTGCAACCACTGCGCCAATTGCTGCGCCGTCGTGAGTGAACGACCACGCAGATACTGTACGATACGAAACAAGCGATCAGCGCGACGCATCGGTCTGGCTATCTCAACGCCGCGTCAGCCCATCGAATGCAAACCCACGCGATTGCCTTCGCTATCTTGGAAGTGCGCAAAGAAACCCATGCCGGGAGGCAGCGCCGTCTTCGGCACGACTACTTTGCCACCATTCTTTGCAGCTCGATCCAAAAGCGGTTGCAGGTCATTACCTGCGTTCAAGTAAATTGCAGCGCCAGTGGCGGACGGTGCATAGCCGGGTTGCGGCGCGACCAATGCGCCGTTGACCGCATTCTCATCACCGGGAAAGATCGCCATGTTGCCGCCGATGTTTTCGCGTTTCATCGTCACCTGAAACACCGCTTCGTAAAAGCGAACAGCGCGCTCGAAATCTGTTGTGGGAATTTCAAACCAACTTGCATTGCCAACCATGATGTCTCCTAGGGAAGTGAGTTTCGGAGCGGGTATTGTTGTCAGGGCTTACTGACAACGTTGTGTCAGGAGTGTGACGTTTCGTGAAAGCGTTTGACGTCACGCCCACGACTTGCTGCGTTCAACCGCTTTCGCCCAACCCGCCATCATCTCGGCGGCTCGATCACGAGACAGCGTGGGCGTGAACACGCGATCCACTTGCCAATTTTTTGCGATGGCGCTCGGGTCGTTCCAAAATCCCACCGCAAGCCCCGCCAAATACGCGGCACCGAGGGCGGTAGTTTCAAGCACCTTGGGGCGAACCACCGGCACGCCGAGCAAATCGGCTTGAATTTGCATCAGTAAATTGTTGGCGGTTGCACCGCCGTCGACGCGAAGCTCGGTGAGCTTGATGCCGGCGTCTTTCTCCATCGCAGTGAGCACGTCTGCCGACTGAAATGCAATTGATTCAAGCGCGGCTCGGGCGATGTGCGCGATGTTGCTGCCGCGTGTCATACCAAACATCGCACCACGAGCGTACTGATCCCAATGCGGCGCGCCGAGCCCTGCAAAGGCGGGCACGAAATACACGCCACCTGCGTCGGGCACCTCAGCGGCAAGCGCCTCCACATCAGCCGCCGTTTTGATTGCCCGCAAGCCATCGCGAAGCCACTGCACCACCGCGCCGCCGATGAAGACGGAGCCTTCGAGGGCGTAGGTGGGGCGGCCGCTGTTACCCTCTTCCCTGGAGGGAGAGGGGTTAGGGGAGAGGGGGACGCTAGCGAGGGATTTCAACCCTGCGCCTCCGCCGAACGGCCCCCTCTCCCCAGCCCTCTCCCTCCGGGGCAGAGGGGGCTCAGCCGCTAACTGCCACGCCGTAGTCGTAAGCAAATTGTTGGTCGACGACACCGCTTGCTCGCCCGTGTTGAGCAACAAGAAACAACCCGTTCCGTACGTGTTTTTCGCCATACCGGGGCTATGGCAGGCTTGTCCGAAGAGGGCGGCCTGTTGATCGCCTGCGCAGCCTGCGATAGGGACGCCGTCTATCGTTTCACCGAATACGCCTGACGACGGCTGAACGCTTGGCAAAACCGCCCGCGGAATCGAAAACAGCGTCAGCAATTCATCATCCCAATCGTTGCTGTGGATGTTGAAAAGCAGCGTGCGGCTGGCGTTGCTCGGATCGGTCGCGTGAACCTTGCCGCCTGTCAAATTCCAAATGAGCCATGAATCAATCGTGCCAAACGCGAGTTCGCCGTTCTCGGCGCGTTGCCGCGCGCCGGGCGTGTTGTCGAGCAGCCATTTGAGTTTGGTGCCAGAGAAATACGCATCGAGTACCAAGCCGGTTTTCTGTTGGATTAACGCGCCTTTGCCTGCTGCTTTTAACTCATCGCAAAACGCCGCCGTTCGACGGTCTTGCCACACAATGGCATTGGCGAGTGGTTGCCCCGTGGCGCGATCCCACAGCACGGTCGTTTCGCGTTGATTGGTGATGCCGATGGCGGCGATATCAGCTGATGCAGCATTCGCCTTGCCGATGGCCTGCGCCATGACCGCGCTTTGTGTCTTCCAGATTTCTAGTGCATCGTGCTCCACCCAACCCGGTTGCGGAAAGTGTTGCCGAAATTCCTGTTGCGCGCTCGAAATGATCGTGCCGCCGTGGTCGAACAAGATGGCGCGAGAGCTGGTGGTGCCTTGATCGAGCGCGAGGATGTATTTTTTTTGGGTTGACATAGTGCTTGATGGTTTCACTAAACGGGCGAGGAAACTGTGTAGCGTGACGTTTGCTTTACGCTTCATTTGCGAGAGGCTGTCGTTCCCGCCCTTCGACAAGCTCAGGATAAACCTCGCTGCGCTCGGGCGGGAACCCAGACCGAACACGCAATTGCGATGTAGCTTACAAATTCGGCACACGCGACCACGGTCTGGATTCCCGCCTTCTCGGGAATGACAGGCGGGCGGGATTGTGTTGCCTATTGCACCGCACCATAGCCGCCGCCAAACCGCGCTAAAATCCGCTTTCCGTTAAAAGTCTACCGCGCCGCCCGCTCAATTCAAGCGTTTCGCGATTTCCCCACATGCCGCTACCCACTCCCGCCCCCCGAGAGCGCTTGCATTTGCGCCGCGTGAGCTATGAGGGATTTCGGCGCGCTGACGGCAGCTTTGATATCGAAGCCAAGTTGATCGACACCAAGGATCATGCCTATCCGCTGGCCACGGGCGAGCGTACGCCCGATCAGCCGGTGCATGTGATGAGCGCTCGGGTCACCATCAACACCCGCTTCGAAGTGCTCGCCATTGATGCGAGCACGGATGAAATGCCCTATCCCGGCCACTGCAACCGGATCGCGCCCGATTACAAAAAACTCGTCGGTGCGAATTTGATGCGCGGCTTTCGTAAATCGATCGCCGAGCATTTGGGTGGTGTCAAGGGCTGCACACATCTCTCAGAATTGCTCGCGTTTTTGCCGACGGCTGCGGTGCAAACTTTCGCCGGTTTGAAACGCGAAACAGACGGTTGGGCCGATCAAAAACCGTTTCAACTCGATGCCTGTCATGCACTTGATACGCGTGGCGAGGCCGTTAAGATTTTTTATCCAAGGTGGTTTGCTGCGGAGAGCACAACAGCCACGATGTAGGAGCGGTTCCACCGCGATGCTTTGGTTCGAATGCCGCCAATCGCGGTGGAACCGCTCCTACAAACACACGTCTTTCGTCTTTCGTCATTGTTTTTATAAGGGGTCCCCAACGTGAAAATTCACGAGTACCAAGGTAAACAAATTCTTCGCGAATTCGGCGTTCCGGTGCCGCGCGGCATTCCGGCGTTTAGCGTTGAGGAAGCGGTCAAAGCCGCACAAGAACTGGGCGGTTCCGTCTGGGTCGTTAAAGCGCAGATTCATGCGGGCGGTCGTGGCAAGGGTGGCGGCGTTAAGGTTG
>JAAFHR010000153.1 GCA_013298455.1 Betaproteobacteria bacterium
TTTTGGCGTGGCGCTCTTAGCCGATGCGTCAACCGGGCGATGGATCGTTCCCGCGATTTTGCTGGCGGGCGTGTTGGGCGGCATGGCGTGGGCGGCGCTCGTCGCATTGCTTCGAGATCGATTCAATGCCAATGAAATTTTGACGAGTTTGATGCTCGTCTATATCGCTACATTTTTGTTGACGTACTTAGTGTTTGGCCCGTGGAAAGACCCGAACGGTTACAACTTTCCACAATCGAAAACGTTTGAAAAGGTCACGCAGATTCCCCGCTTACTCGACGGCTCGCGAGTGAGCATTGGGCTGTTGATCGCGCTAGCCGGCGCGGGCGCGATGTGGGTGTATCTGTTTCGTACGTTTAGCGGCTTTCAGCAGCAAGTGGGCGGGCTTGCGCCACTCGCAGCGCGTTACGCCGGGTTTTCATCGCGCAGAGCGCTCTGGACGGCGCTGATGATTTCTGGCGGTGCGGCGGGCTTGGCGGGTGCGCTGGAGGTGGCCGGTCCGATTGGTCAGCTAACGCCTTACGTGCCTGTTGGTTATGGTTTCGCGGCGATCATCGTGGCGTTTGTCGGGCGCCTGCATCCGGTGGGCATTATGTTTGCAGCGGTGTTGATGAGCATGTTTTATATCGGCGGCGAGCTCGCGCAATCGCGGATCGGTTTGTCGAAATCGCTGACTGGCGTGTTTCAAGGATTGCTGCTTTTCACGCTCTTGGCCTGTGACACCTTGGTGGCGTATCGATTGAGGTGGACGCGATGAACGAAATTGCATTGCTCCTAGGAGCAACGTTTAATGCGGGCACCGTGCTCGCGATTGCAGCGCTCGGTTTACTGATCAACGAAAAAGCGGGCATCGTGAATTTGGGTGCAGAGGGCTTGATGCTCTGCGCGGCAATTGCCGGCTTTGCTGTGGCAGTGCACACCGGTAATGATTGGATCGCGTTTGCAGCGGGCATCGGCGCTGGGGCGCTACTTGCCGCGGTGTTTGGCGTGATGGTGATTTGGCTCAACACCAATCAATACGCGACCGGACTCGCGCTCTCGCTCTTCGGCGCAGGGCTCTCAGCCTTTGTCGGCGTGAGCTACGTACAAGAAAAACTAACGCCGCGCGTTGATTACGCCGTGCCGTTTTTGTCAGACATTCCACTCATCGGCGTTGCATTTTTTAAGCAGCATCCACTGGTGTATTTCGCCGTGCTGTTGATGTTCGGAATCGTTTACTTTTTGTTCAAAACTCGCGCTGGATTGGTGCTTCGATCCGTGGGGGAAAGCCCCGAATCGGCGCACGCGCTGGGCTATCCAGTGCGCCGCATTCGAATGCTCGCGGTGATTTTTGGCGGTGCGATGTGCGGTTTAGCGGGTGCCTATTTATCGGTCATCTACACACCGCTCTGGGTGCAGGGCATGGTCGCTGGCAAAGGCTGGATTGCGCTTGCGCTCACGACGTTTGCTACGTGGCGACCGGCTCGGGTGTTGTTGGGCGCGTATTTGTTTGGTGGGGTCACAATGGTGCAGTTGGCGCTGCAAAGTCGCGGGGTGGCAGTATCGGAGCAATTGCTTTCGATGACGCCCTACATCGCAACGATTGTGGTGCTTGCGCTCATCTCTCGAAACCCCGCGTGGATTCGCGTGAACATGCCGCAGTCTTTGGGTAAACCCTTTTATCCGGGGGCTTAGCGGAAATCCTCAAAAATCGCTGCGAAGCCGCCGTAAAATTGAGTCTGATTTGTTCTCGCCACTGTTAATTTCAACTCATTGAGGGATCTCAGACATGAATAGCAAACGCACCCTGCTCGCAGCGGGTTTGAGCGCCGCCGTTTTAGCCACACTCGTTGGCTGCGGCAAAAAAGAAGAACCAAAGAAAGAAGCGGCCGCACCTGCGCCTGCTGCGGCTCCGGCAAAACCTGATCCATTGAAGATCGCGTTTGCCTACGTTGGCCCGGTGGGCGACGGCGGTTGGACGTTTGCGCATGACAATGGCCGTAAAGCCGTTGAAAAAGAGTTTGGCGATAAGGTCAAAACGAGTTTCGTGGAAAACGTGCCCGAGAGCGCCGACGCAGAGCGCGTGATGCGCGATTTGGCAAGCCAAGGCAACAAACTGATTTTTGGTACAACCTTTGGCTACATGGAGCCGATGCTCAAAGTCGCGGGCGACAACAAAGGCATCAAGTTCGAACACGCCACAGGCTACAAGAGCGCAGAAAACCTTCGCACGTACGACAGCCGCACCTACGAGGGCGCGTACTTGGCGGGCGTGATCGCTGGCAAGATGACCAAGAGCAACACGCTCGGCGTTGTCGGCTCGATCCCAATTCCAGAGGTGATCCGAAACATCAACAGCTACACCATGGGTGCACAAAGCGTGAACCCAAAGATCAAAACCAAAGTAGTGTGGGTCGGCGAATGGTTTAACCCTGCCAAAGAAACCGAAGCTGCAACTGCGCTCATTAACGGCGGCGCTGACGTGCTCTTGCAAAACACTGACTCAAAAGCCGTTTTGCAAACCGCTGAAAAGATGGGCAAGCGCGCGTTCGGCTGGGATAGCGACATGACCGCCTACGGCCCCAAAGCGCACTTGGGTTCGGCTGTGATCAACTGGGGGCCTTACTACATCAAAGCAACCCGCGAAGCACTTGAAGGCAAATGGGCGACGGGTGCAACGTGGTGGGGTGTGAAAGAAGGTGCGATTGACATGGTTAACGTGGCTGAAGACGTACCCGCAGACATCAAGGCCAAGGTTGATGAACTCAAAGCCGGTTTGAAATCAGGTAGCTTTCATCCTTGGACGGGCCCCATCGTCGGTCAAGACGGTAAAGAAGTGCTCGCCAAGGGTGTCGTTGCCGATGACAAATTCCTCGGCGGCGTGAAGTTCTACGTCAAGGGTGTTGAAGGCAAAGTGCCGGGCGATAAGTAAACCACTCGACGTTTGAGAAAGGCCGCCTTGTGCGGCCTTTTTTATTGGCCAACGGCGGTAAAATCTTACGGTCAATCTTATTTTCTTGTGAAGTATGCAAATCACTCGCCTCTCCAGTCGTGGTCAGCTCGTCATCCCGAAAGTCTTTCGCGATGCCCACGGTTGGGCAGAAAACACCGAGTTTGTAGTGAAGGAATCGGGCACAGGATTGTTACTTGAACCCGTTGTGTCCGATAAGAGTAAGTCGTTAAGTGACATCGTTGGAATGCTGCCAAAGCCCGGTCGAAAGCTCTCGCTCACGGCGCTCTGCGCGCCTGTCACTGGCTACGGCAAGGATTGATCGATGGGTCTGTTTGCGCTTGACACGAACGTTCTGGTGCGGCTCGCGGTGAACGATTCACCATCACAGGTTGCCGCCGCTAAGGCCGTCATTGGGAGATCCCGTCTTTGGATCGGTGTGAGTGTGTTGCTCGAAACCGAATGGGTGCTCCGCAGTCGATACGGTTACGAGAAAGCGCAAATCACCGCCTTATTCGCCGCGCTGCTCGAATCCGCGCAGTTTCATTTGGAAGACAGCGAAAGGGTACGTGAGGCTATAGCACTTTGCGATGACGGCGCTGACTTTGCCGACGCCTTGCACCTCTGCCGAGCGCCCGAGGGTGCGATCCTCCTTACCTTTGACACGCGCTTCGGCACAGAGCGAGTTCGCAAGGGCCGCTCCGTGCAAGTGCTGCGCTCCTAAACGCTTAGACTATTTCGAAGTATGAAAATCACCCTCATCGGCGCAGGCGCCATCGGCGGCTGGATCGCTGCGAAACTCGCTTTGGTGAGCCCAGCGCAAGACGTTACCGTGGTGGCGCGCGGTGACACGCTAAACGCAATCGCCGAGCACGGTGTGCGCCTTCGGGAAACGGTAGGCGGCGAGCGCACCGAGCGCTCGGCGCGGGTTCGTGCGGTGAGCGAAACGACTACGATGAGTGCGCAAGATCTAGTCATCATCGCGGTGAAGGCGCCTGCGCTGCAAGGTGTGTTGCATCATGTTGCGCCGTTGCTAGATGAGCACACCATCATCCTGTCGGCAATGAACGGCGTACCGGCGTGGTTCTTCGCCCGTGCTGATCGGCCGTTGGCTGGAATGGCGCTCACAAGCATTGATCCGAACGGTGCGATTCTGCGTTCGCTGCCCGCCTCACAAACGATTGGTTGCGTGGTTCACGCTGCGTCGAGCGTGGTTGAACCCGGTGTGATTGAGCACAAGATGGGCAATCGTTTGATCATTGGTGAGGCCTTGGGTGGCGGCTCGGAGCGATCGAATACGCTGGCGAAAATACTGGTCGACGCAGGCTTCGACGTGCCGATTTCCAACGACATTCACCACGACATCTGGTTCAAGCTCTGGGGCAACATGACGATGAATCCGGTCTCAGCCATCACCGGTGCGACGGGCGACAAAATGCTCGGCGACCCGCTGGTGCGGGCGTTTTGTTCGCGGGTGATGATCGAGGCCAAAGCCATTGGCGCAGCAATTGGCATTCATATCGAAGGCGAACCTGAGGCGCGTCACGCCGTTACTGAAAAACTCGGTGCGTTCAAGACTTCGATGCTGCAGGACACCCTCGCGGGTCGAGCCATTGAGCTTGATGCGCTGGTGACGGTGGTTCGCGAAATAGGTCAGCGCGTGGGCGTTTCAACGCCCAATTTGGATGCACTCTTGGGGCTCACCCGACTCATGGCGCAAACACGGGGCATCTACAAAGCCCCGCAAAGCAACAGCTAAGCGCGAGCGCCGTACTTGCCGAGTTCAGATTTAGCAATCGCATTGCGATGCACTTCATCCGGGCCATCAGCGAAGCGGAGTGTTCGAGCTGCGGTGTAGGCGTAGGCGAGTGGAAAATCATCGCTCATGCCGCCGCCGCCGTGCGCTTGCATTGCCCAATCAATCACTTTGCACGCCACATTCGGCGCAACGACTTTAATCATCGCGATTTGTTGTTTCGCCACTTTGTTGCCCGCCACGTCCATCATCCAAGCCGCTTGCAAGGTGAGCAACCGCGCTTGGTCGATCATGCAGCGCGCCTCAGCGATTCGCTCATGCCACACGCCTTGCGCTGACACCGGTTTGCCAAACGCGACGCGTTGCGTCAATCGTTTGCACATGAGCTCTAACGCCCTTTCTGACAAGCCGAGCAAGCGCATGCAATGATGAATTCGCCCGGGACCCAAGCGACCTTGCGCAATCTCGAAGCCACGGCCTTCGCCCAAGAGCATGTTCTCTGCGGGCACGCGAACGTTCTCGAACGTCATTTCGCAGTGCCCGTGTGGCGCATCGTCGTAGCCAAACACAGTGAGTGGACGAATCACCGTTACGCCGGGTGTGTTTGCCGGGACGAGAATCATCGATTGCTGAGAGTGCGTGGGTGCGGTCAAATCACTTTTGCCCATCACGATGTAGACCGCACAGCGTGGATCGCCCGCGCCTGAGATCCACCACTTGCGACCGTTGATCACGTAATCATCGCCATCGCGAACGATGCGAGTTTCGATGTTGGTGGCGTCGCTTGATGCGACACCGGGTTCAGTCATCGCGAAAGCGGAGCGAATCTCGCCTGCAAGCAGTCGGGGCAGCCATTCTTTTTTCTTCTCAGCGCTAGCGTACTGAATGATGGTTTCCATATTGCCCGTATCGGGCGCGGAGCAATTGAAAACCTCAGGTGCCCATGGCACACGCCCAGTGATTTCCGCGAGCGGCGCGTATTCCATATTGGTCAAGCCCGCGCCGTATTCGGCATGTGGGCAGAAGAGATTCCACAGGCCTTTGCTTCGGGCAATGGGCTTCAATTCCTCAATGATTCGCGTGGGCGTCCAGCGCTTACCGGCTTTGGTGTTCTCTTCGATGTCTTGCATGTACCGATGCTCATTCGGGTAGATGTATTCATCGAAAAACTTCAAGAGCTCGGCTTGGTAGTGTTTGACTTTGTCGCTGTGTTGGAAATCCATCGTTGTGCTCGTAAAGTAAGAGTTACGCCGTTGTAGGAGCGGCTTGCCGCGAATAGGCGAATCGCTGTAGCGACCATTCGCGGCAAGCCGCTCCTACAAAAAATAGTTATCGAATTGATTGGGCCACGCGCCAGCCCTCGTCGGCAATCGGTCGTGTGGCTTTGCCCATTTGTACCGCTTGGGCGCTCGCAGCCGTGCCGTCAACCACGCGCTTCATAATGCCCTGCAAAATACCCGCCATACGAAACATATTGAAGGCCATGTAAAACTCGAAATGCGGGATGCCGCCACTGCGACCGGTGCGCTGGCAATACCTTGCAATGTAGTCCTTCACGGTTGGAATGCCCGTGTCTGTCAAATCAAAGCCCGCCAAGCCGCGCCCCGCGCCGGGTGGCAAATACCAAGTCATGCAGTGATACGCAAAGTCAGCGAGCGGATGCCCGAGCGTTGAGAGCTCCCAATCGAGCACCGCCAGAATGCGCGGCTCGGTCGGATGAAAAATCACGTTGTCGAGCCGATAGTCGCCATGCACGATGCTGGTTTCTTCGCCCGCTGGGATGTGCTCGGGAAGCCATTCGATGAGCGCATCCATTGAGGCGATGGATTCGGTCTCAGACGCGCGATACTGCTTCGTCCACCGCGCAATTTGTCGTGCCAAATAGCCCTCGTGTTTACCGTAATCACTGATGCTCGCAGCCGTGAAATCCACTTGATGCAGCGCGGCCATCACCCGATTCATCTCATCGAAAATTGCGCTCCGCTCGTGGCTCGACATGCCCGGTAATTGCGGCTCCCAGAGCACTCGCCCGGCAACAAAATCCATCACATAAAACGCGCGGCCAATCACCGACTCGTCTTCGCAGAGCGTGTGCATTTTTGCGACGGGCACGTCGCTCCCGGCGAGTGCATGCATCACTCGAAATTCGCGATCAATCGCATGCGCCGAAGGCAACAGCTTGGCCGCTGGACCGGGCTTACAACGCATCACGTAGTTTTTGTTCGGCGTGATGAGCTTAAAGGTCGGGTTCGATTGCCCGCCTTTAAATTGCTCGATCTGCATCGGGCCCGCGAAATCTTCGATGTGATGTTGCAGATAGGTCGCTAGCGCAGTCACATCAAAACGCTGCTTTTCCGCGACCGGCATCGTGCCGGTAAACAGCTCCGAACGAGAAATCTCTTGGCTCACGGTGCGCGCATCCCTTCGGTCAGTCGTTTGCGATAGGCAATGAATTTTTCCAACAACTCTTCCATCGTTGTTTTTCGAGTCTGAGTTTGCAACCGATCCATCGGCGCGTAATTCATCACTCGCAAAATCGCATCGAGTTTGTCAGCGCCTACGTCAATGGCGTTTATACACGCCGGGTCTTGCGCGAAACCGCCATGCAGCTTTGCTTCACCGGTCAGCAGATAAGTGAGTAGCGCGCGATTGACGCCGCCGTGCAATATCAAGAGTACGCAATCCCAGTTCGGATCAGCGCGAAGCGCATCCATCGGAGGCACAACCCTCGCCAAAAAGTCAGCGATTCGCTCGCCGCCAATGAATCGAGCGT
>JAAFHR010000154.1 GCA_013298455.1 Betaproteobacteria bacterium
GTCGGCAGTGGCCGATTCAAAGCTTTTACCTGTCGCGTCGAGCGAAATATAGTCGTGATGGCGCGAGGCAAATGCGCTCACTTGCACTTTGTTTTCGCCTCGTTTCCAGCTGGCTCCCACGTCGACTTGTGTGGAGCGTTCCTTCTGCAAATTGGCGTCCCCACGCTCATAGGCTGCGGTGGCAACGTGAATGCCATCAGCGAAGCGTTCGAAATAACTCGGCGCTCGCTCAGAGTAGGCGAGGCTCGCGTTAAGTGTGAGCTGTGGCGAGAGACGATGAGTCACGCCCAACGAGGCCGCACCCAATAGATCGCGCTTTGACTGAGCCGCGCCGAAACGAAGTGTGCCGCGCTCCGAAATCACCTCGCTAGTTGAAACCCCTGAAGCGTCGAGCCTACCGCCGAGCGAGACGTCGGTCGCGCCAAAGCTTCCTTGTTGGAGCGCAAAGAGTGCAAACTGCTGCGTTTTGCTGGGCGGAACGAATGCCTCTTCACCAATTGCGCTGAAATCGGTGGTTTCGACATCTAGTCCGATGGCTGCGCGCCACGCGCCAACGGCCGCGGTTTTGGCTTCAATCCGCGCCTGCAGTCCACGATTCTTGAACGTGGTGCCCACTTCGCTTCCTTCGAGCTCTTGATGTCGGTATTGCGTTGCGGCAAGGAGCGCGCTGACCTCACTAACGGCGCTATTGCTGAATCGTTGCCGCGCTTCAAGTGTCGCCTTTTCGCGCTTCATATCGATGATCACCTTGTCTTCAACGACGACGCCGTAGCGGCTTTGATACTGATCGATCGATGCGCCGATATAGCCATTTCGCCCGATCCACGACACACCCGCTGCAGCGGATGAGGCGCTCAGCGCAGAGTTCACAACACGGTCGACGGATTGGCCATCGGGCCGGGTGAACTTCGGCACTTGTAGGTCTTCAGTATCGCGGCGCGTCGCATCAAGATGAAAGCTCATGCCGAGAGCGCTCGTGTCGATACGCGCCGCCGCTACGCGGCCGCGCTCTGCGCCGCCAAATTGCGCACTCAGCGCCATGGCGGGCACGTCAAACAACTGCTTCGGAATTCGATTGCTGATCGCGTTGACCACACCACCGACCGCTGAGCCCCCGTAGAGCAACGCCGATGGCCCCCGCAGCACTTCGATGCGCTCGACGGCGATTGGATCCAAGGGCACTGCATGATCAAACGAAAGCGATGCGGCATCGATTGATGACGCGCCATTTTCGAGCACTCGTATGCGTTCGCCGTCATGACCGCGAATGATCGGTCGTGAGGCGTTGGGCCCGAAGTAGGTGGACGACACGCCCGGTAGTCCAGATAGCGTCTCACCGAGTGTTGCGCTTTGGCGCTGCTGTAGTGCTTCACCTGAGAGCACTAAACGAGCCGGTCCCGCATCGAGATTGCCAAAGGGGTTGCCGGTAATGATGACGGGCTCGATTTTGTTGATGGGCGTATTGGAATCGGCATCGCTGGGCGCAGTCGTTTGCGCCAAGCTTTGCGACAAGCTCGATAGGAGCGAGAGCCCCACGGCGAGGCTCTGCCAACGAAGCTCACGCGCGTGCGCGGGAGGCGATGCGGAATCGATTGATTTCATAGTGTGTGACGAAAAGCGCACCGCCCGAGCCCAGCCCGCGCAGCACAAATTGAAGATGAATCGCGTACACAAAAGCAGCGCGAGTGAGCGTGCTGTTAGTGACGTGCGATGGAATACCCCGTTGAACGGGGGCGCCGATCTAGCCGAGCTCTGTGGGCGGCCCGCGAGCCTTGGGCAGCGCCAAGCGCGCAACTATCGCGGCCCGATTTGCGCGGGTGGGTGCGGCACCAGGTGGCGTTTCGAATCGCGCCAGATTCGGGCTAGCCAGCAACAGCTCCGCCGCAGCACAGGCATCGAAGCGATCGCAATCGAGTTTGCTTTTGTGCTCGAAGCCGAAGTCGTTCGCAGCATGCAGATGCGCCGCGTCATCTGGATGATGACTGTGTTCCGCGGCATGCGCTCCGGAGCTAAGGGCGTTACCCACATGCGCAATACGGTGTGCCGCAACAAACCACTGCAGGCTCGCGAAATGGGCCAATAGCAGCGCGATGAAGCAGTACTTGAGGTTCGTTTTCACCGCCGCAGGTTAACAGATACGGAGCATTAGGACTTTCCCGGAGGGCAGGAACTTCACGCGAAAGCGGCGATCCATGGCATCACTACGGGCCCCTCTGACGGCGCTTTTCGCCGCCATGTCGTAGTTCAGCGGTCGAGCACATCGCATGGATGCGCTCGGTCATGTACTACCTCTTTTATTGCAGGGACAACGCACCGTGGACGTGATGCTCACGTATTTCTTGACGAATTTTTTAGGCACACCGATCTGGATTTGGCTGGTGTTTATTGGCATTGTCGTCGCGCTGTTGGCGTTTGACTTGGGTGTCTTGCATAAAGACGATCATGTGATCGGCGTGCAAGAGAGTCTTTGGCTCTCTGCCGGATACATCACCGTGGCATTACTCTTCGGCGCGTGGGTTTGGAGCTATCTTGGCGCGCAATCCGGCATGGAGTATTTCACCGGATTTTTGATTGAAAAATCGCTCTCGATGGACAACGTGTTTGTCATCGCGCTGATCTTTGGCTACTTTGCTGTGCCCGCTCAGTATCAGCATCGCGTGCTGTTTTGGGGCATTCTTGGTGTGATTGTGCTGCGCGCCATCATGATTGGGTTGGGCGCGGCTTTGGTGTCGCAGTTCAGCTGGATTCTCTATGTGTTTGGTGTGTTTTTGGTGCTCACCGGTATCAAGATGCTCATCATCGCCGACAACATGCCCGACATCGGCAACAACCCGGTACTCAAATTTCTGCGCAAACGAATGCGCGTGACGGATCGTATTGAATCCAACGCGTTTTTCGTTGGCGCGCCAGACCCCGCAACAGGCAAAGTCGTGCGTTGGGCGACGCCGCTATTTTTGGCGCTCGCCATGGTCGAAATCGTTGACTTGATCTTCGCGGTTGATTCCGTGCCCGCGATCTTCGCCATCACTAACGATCCGTTTATCGTCTACACCAGCAACATCTTCGCCATCCTTGGTCTGCGCGCGCTCTACTTTGCGCTCGCGGCGATGATTCACCGCTTCAAGTATCTGAAGTACGCGCTGGCACTGGTGTTGGTGTTTATCGGCTCGAAGATTTTCCTGGTCGGCATCATTGGAAAAATTTCCCCTGCGGTGTCGCTCTCAGTGACGTTTGGTTTGTTAGCGGGCGGCGTGATTTTCTCGCTCATTCGCACGCGCTCGGACCGACCGGTTGAGCTGAGTTCGAAGAGGTAAGCCTCCGATTCGTCAAACACGTCGTAGCGGCCACAACATCGCAATCGATCAGCCTCGATCTCAACAAAGGAGTGTCAAGCAATGCAACCTTACCCCACAAACAGCCCGCAAGCCATGGCGCGGATCATCGCCATGATGATGGTCACCGATGGCGAGCTACACGGTGCAGAGATCGAATTTTTGGAGCGCAATAAAACGTTTGAAGTGCTGGGCGTGACTCGGAACGAGTTTCGCGAAGTCGCGCGTCAGTACTGCGCTGACTTAATCACCATGAGCACCGAATTCGACAGCATTCGCTTGATCGATCATGAGCGCATCGATCAACTGATCGCGTGCGTGACGGACGTAAAGAAGCGGAAAGTAGTCTGCAAGCAAGCGCTCGGGATTGTCGCTGCCGACGGCAATGTAGACAGCCATGAAACGGCCGTGCTTCGCTACGTAATGGCGATGTGGGGCTTTGATGCTGACCAGTTTGTGCCAGAGCACAGCCGGTCGCTGTAGGTGATTTGAAGCGTCGACCGCAATACAGCAATTTCGGTAAAAACCACTAATTTATTGGGCTTGGGGTTGTTTTTGATGATTTTCGAAAAACGCGCCAAAACTGCGGGAGCCTATACAAATCAACGCCTAGCGACAGAAAGCTAGGGCACACGTTTTTGGAGATACCGATCATAAAACGCGGTCATCACTGCAAACTGAAAATCTGCGTTGGCTTTTTTGGCGAAGCCGTGGCCTTCGTCCTCAGCGAGCAAATACCAAACGGTGCCGCCGCTGCTTCGCACCTTTCGCACGATTTGTTCTGCTTCGGTGTAGGGCACGCGCGGATCGTTTTTGCCGTGAATCACCATCAGCGGCACTTTGATTTTTTCGGCACGGGTGAGCGGTGAGATGCCGTCTAAAAACTTACGCATTTCGGGGTCGCGTTCATCGCCATATTCGTTCCGCCGCAGATCGCGGCGATAGGTTTCGGTGTTTTCCAAAAAGCTCACGAAATGAGAGATACCCACGGCGTTGTAGGCCGCAGCCAGACGATCGCCGTAGAGCACACTGGTGGCGAGCACCATGTAGCCGCCGTAGCTGCCGCCCATCACCGCCACGCGCGAGCTATCCAGATCGGGCTGCGTCTTGATCCAATCGAGGAGTGCGCCGATATCGCGCACCGAGTCTTCGCGCTTTTTCAGATTGTCGGCTTCGAGGAATTTGCGTCCGAAGCCGATGGAGCCGCGCACGTTTGGGTAGATTAATGCGTAGCCACGCTCGTTGATGAAGAAGTTACTGCGCCCGCGAAACCCAGGCCGTGATTGGCCTTCAGGCCCGCCGTGAATGGAGATGATCACGGGGCGTTTGCCCGGAAATTCACGAGCGTTGGGGCGGTGCAGGAAACCCGTGATGGGCAGACCGTCGAAGCTTTTCCATGACACGAGCTCGGCCTCAGCGAAGGGGCGCTTGGTGCCAGCAACGGCAGCGTGTTGCGTCCAGCGCGTGACCGTTGCGCTATCCACGTCGACAGAAAAGAGCTCCCCCGGCGATTCCGCCGATTCAATGGAGAGCGCTAAATCGCGGCCATTACGGTGCCAGCTCACGCCGGTAATCAATCCCGGCGGCAGTGGCGGCACAGCAAGCACATTGAGCTCATCATCAAAGAGCCTGAGCTGCGTGCTGCCATTGACGTTCACCAAGAGCGCGACCCGTCGATTGCTGCGAGCCACTGACCAGGCGTCGATGTCGTGGGGGATGTCTTTGCTGACCCACTGCCGCTCGCCAGAGCGCATATCGATTCGCGACAGCTTTGCAAAATCAGCATCAAACTTTTTTCGATACAGCCAGCGATCACCGCTTGAATCGCTGCCGCCAGTGCCATCGCCGATGAGCGCGCGAATCCCGGTGGCCATGTCAAGTGACCAGAGCAGACTTTTGGTTGACGATTCGGTCTGCGAAACGATCAGCTTGTTTTCCCGATCCAACCAGCGAAGCACACTCCAGCCCGCTCCCGGCAACGTGGTGAGCTTGAATCGTGCCTCGGGTTGCAGCGGATTCACGGCGTACACATCAACGCTCGCTTGTTCGCGTTTGCCGTTGCGATCGAGCGCTCGGGCGCTGATGATGAGTTTGTCTTGAGCAGTGTTCCACGGGCCGGGCGAATGCAGTTCGCCCGCGGGAGTGATTTGCTTTTCCTCGAGTGTTTTCGGATCCAGTCGGTAGAGCTGCGTGGCCTCGTCGCCGCCGCTGTCGCGAGTGAACAAAATGTATTCGCCGCGTTTGGGCTCGTACATCGCACTTCGAATGGGCTCCTTGCCCTTGGTGAGCTGAAGGGCTTTACCCAGCGGATCGGCTTGCAGAAAAAGCTGCGCCGTGTTGCCCGCACGACGAATGATGAGCATGTCTTGTTCAATCGGATGCCACGCGACGAAACGGGTTGCTGAGAACTCACCGTAGGGCGCGATGTCGGCGGCGAGCGATTGCGGAATGTTTGGCACGCCATCGAGCTTGATCGCGGGCGGTGGTGTGAGTGGCGCGGTGTCGGGCTTGCCGGGGCTTAGGGCCTTTGCCCCGGCACACAGCAGGAGCGCCGCGAAAAAAACGAAGCTTGCGCGCGGCCGCGCAACGGTGTGTTTTCGACGCATACAATCGATTCTGTGAATGCTCCGTTTAATCAAGCCGCGATTGTGCCAGAGCCCCCGCTGCACGGGGCTGTCGGCGATTTGCGACAACCCGTTTACAGAACCATCCGAACGCTGCCCGACCATTTGGTCAACCAAATTGCGGCGGGCGAAGTCGTTGAGCGACCCGCTGCCGCGCTCAAAGAGCTTTTGGAAAACGCGATGGATGCGGGCGCTCGACACATCGACGTCGAGCTGCAAGGTGGCGGTACGGTGTTGTTGACGGTGAGCGATGACGGACGCGGCATCGTCGCTGATGAGTTGCCGCTGGCCGTGGCGCGGCACGCCACGTCGAAAATCGTTACCTTGGATGACTTGGAATCCGTCGCGTCGTTTGGATTTCGGGGCGAAGCGTTGGCCTCGATTGCGTCGGTGTCTCGATTGTCGTTGACGAGCCGCGCGGTAGCGTCGACCAGCGCGTCACGGTTGCAGGTGGAAGGCGGATTGCTCGGCAACATCGAGCCCGCTGCGGCATTGCAAGGCACCACAATTTCCGTGGCAGAGTTGTTTTTCAATACGCCAGCGCGTCGTCGATTTTTGAAATCCGAAGCGACTGAATATGCGCATTGCTTTGAGGCCATGAAGCGCTGTGCGCTCACTCGCCCTGACGTTGCCTTCGCGCTCAAACACAATGGCCGCGCCGTGTCGCGCTGGCCTGCACAAACGGCGGCAGCTCGGGTGGCTGCAGTGCTCTCGCATGAATGGATTGAAGCGGCGCAAGCGGTTGCGGTTGACGGGGGCGCGATCTCTATCGAAGGCTACGTGTTGAAGCCCAACAGTGCCGTCTCGCCGCGCGATGCTCAGCATCTTTTTGTGAATGGTCGCTGGGTCCGGGACAAGGTGGTGTTGCACGCGATTCGCGATGCGCTTCGGGATCAAATGCATGGCGGCGCAACACCGTCATTCGTACTCAAAATTTCGCTCGATCCGCGCGGCGTTGACGTCAACGTACATCCCGCGAAAACGGAAGTTCGTTTTCGCGATTCGCAGGCGGTGCATCAATTCGTTCGCCGCGCTGTAGAGCGCGCCATGGCGGGCGGTGCGAGCGGGGATGCTGCGGTGTCCGCTGCCCCCAAACTTTTTGGTGCGGCGCTTGAACACCGGGCGACCAGCCACGTGGGCGCCTTGACGCAGCAGTCTTTCGTGTATCCACCGCGAACCGCTGCGCCAGACTACAAGGTCAGCGAGCGAGTCTCTGCATTTTTTTTCTCGCCGGATGCGACAGCTACGTCGGGCATCGCAGCCGGAGCGGACGGCGACGCGCTCTCGGTGCTGGAACGTACGCCAGCGACCCATTCAAGCCCAACCGAGTTTCCGTTGGGCTTCGCCATCGCCCAACTCCACGGCGTCTACATCTTGGCGCAAAACGCGGCTGGGTTGGTACTTGTAGACATGCATGCCGCGCACGAGCGCATCGTGTTTGAAGCACTTCGTGCGCAGCCTGCCGCCGCCGCCAGCAACCAGCGCTTGCTGATCC
>JAAFHR010000150.1 GCA_013298455.1 Betaproteobacteria bacterium
CGTGCCCGCAAAGCGCTGCAATATCGCAGCTGATTGCTCAAATCGAGACCAGAGAAAACACTCAATTTCCTCAGCAATTTCATTTACTTACAAACACTCTCGGCGTGAACGATGGGACACTACTGAAGCATTTTGATAAAAAAGTTGGTTTGCAAAAACGCTTCCATTTAAGCCGTTGATTCCGAGCGCGCCAAGACAAGTTTCGAGCTTCCATGCACAATTAAGGATGCTAAAAACACCGACTTTCATTGCCCCCGCCCAATTCACCGACCCCGCTGCGGCGCTCGCCCAAGTACAGCGGATTTACGACACCTCGATTGCTCACCTCCGTGACGCGCTGCACGTCTTCGTTGCTGGCGGCGATGTGGGCGCAACGGTTCGGGCGTGTTACCCGTTTGTCCGAGTTCACACCACGACCAATGCTCGCGCCGATTCGCGGCTCTCATATGGCTTTGTGCACGGCCCTGGCATCTACGAAACAACGCTCACCCGCCCCGATCTCTACAGCGATTACTACGCCGAACAGTTTCGGCTGCTGCTGAAAAATCACGGCACTTCGATTGAAGTTGGCACCAGTGCCCAACCGATTCCGATTCATTTTTCGTTTGCGGAAAACGATCACATCGAAGGCAATTTGAGCGCTGAACGACGTGCGCAGATGCGCGATGTGTTCGATCTGCCTGATCTTTCAGTGATGGACGACGGTATCGCCAACGGCACCTACGAACCGCCCCACGGCGCGCATCAACCGCTGTCGCTCTTTAACGCACCACGCGTTGATTACTCGCTGCATCGGCTGCGCCACTACACGGGCACCGCGCCCGAGTGGTTTCAAAACTTTGTGCTGTTTACGAACTACCAGTTCTACATCGATGAATTCGTGCGCATGGGGCATGAATTGATGAGTGACCCCAAAAGCGAATACGTCGCGTTTGTGGAGCCGGGTAACGTCGTTACGCGGCGCGTTGGCACGGCAGCGGTTAAGGGCGACGAGCTCGGCATAGCGCCGCCCCGCTTGCCACAAATGCCCGCGTATCACCTGATGCGTGCAGATCGCTCGGGGATCACGATGGTCAACATTGGCGTGGGGCCCGCCAATGCCAAAACAATCACCGACCATATCGCGGTGCTGCGCCCGCATGCGTGGCTCATGCTCGGTCACTGCGCTGGGCTTCGAAACACGCAAGCCTTGGGCGACTACGTGCTGGCCCACGGCTACGTGCGCGAGGATCATGTGCTTGACGAAGACCTGCCGCTTTGGGTGCCGATTCCGCCGCTCGCTGAAGTACAAGTTGCGCTTGAAACGGCCGTGGCCGACGTAACGCAACTCAAGGGCTACGAACTCAAACGCATCATGCGCACCGGCACGGTGGCGAGTACCGACAATCGAAACTGGGAGCTCTTGCCAAAGCATGCCAACGCCCGCTCCCCTGAGCGGCGCTTCTCGCAAAGCCGCGCGGTGGCGCTCGATATGGAAAGCGCGACCATCGCCGCCAATGGCTTTCGGTTTCGTGTGCCCTACGGCACGTTGCTCTGCGTGAGCGACAAGCCGCTGCACGGCGAAATCAAACTTCCCGGCATGGCCAACCATTTCTACCGCGAGCGAGTGAATCAACATCTGCTGATTGGCATCCGCGCCGTGGAGCTGATGCGCAAAGCGGGCGCGGATCACTTGCATAGCCGCAAGCTTCGAAGCTTTGCGGAGGTGGCGTTTCAGTAGAGCCGCCTTGACGCACGCGACTTCATCGCCATTTTTCGTCGTGCGTAAAGACCTCTGCACGACGCGCAGTTGCGTTCGTTAAGACCGCTGCACAACCCTCATTTCTGTCATTCCCGCGAAGGCGGGAATCTACCGTCGATGAAAAGCCATGTTCCAAGTGATTGATTTCGCTCAATTCACCATAGATTCCCGCCTGCGCGGGAATGACGAGTTGGGTCAAATTTGCGCTCAGTCGGCAGTTGTGCATAGGTCTTTCGTTGATGCAAACGCGCTTGACTTCGAGCCGATTTTTTAACGCAGATTTCGCAGATTTGCCGCAGATGAACGCAGATTATTTTCTGCGCGGTGGCGGCTTGGGAGAGCGCCCTGGACAGTCGCCGCACCGCCCCGAAATGGCGGCTGCGCAACGCCCGTTTCCGCCAGTCACGCACGTTGAGGCGCGGGACTGACAGAGCACGGCCGTTACTTAGCCACCGCGCGACGCGATCTGGTTGTCCGACCAAACATCGCCATGGCCGCCAAGAGCAACGTCAGCAGCAGCAAACTCATCGACCCAAGCGTTGGGATGACGGGCGGTGTTGCGCTTATGTTGGCCGTGCTGCGATTGTTGTCGGTGCGAACTTCGCCACCACCGGCAACCCGCGCTTCAATCGGCACGCCGTTGAGCGCCACCGTCGCTTGCAACGAGAAGCTCAGCGGCACGCTCTGCCCCGGCGCGACAACACTGCTGGTCGTACAGGTGATGACCTGCCCCATTTGGCTACAAACGTAGCCGGGCGGCGTGCCTCCCGGTGCAACGACCACGCCCACCGGCAACGTGAGCACCAATTGCTGAGTGCCCGCCGTCGGGGCGCCGCCAATGTTGCTCACGGTAACGGCCAACGGAAAGGTGCGACCCACCTGCACATCGGTGGGCGGTGTAATCACCACTGTCAGATCGGGAACTGGCACGATGCTGACATCCGCGACCGCTTCGTTGGGCGTTGGGTCGGGCGTTGTCGATGTGACCGTAACCCGATTGCTGATGCTGCCGCCATTGGTGAGTAGGCCGTTAACGACGCCAGTGACCGTGACAGTCGTTGAGGCGTTGGCCGCCAACAGCGCGATTTGACAAGGCAATTCGCCGCAAGCACCGCTCACCGACGTCACGCTGAAATTCGCGGGCGTTGGATCAACCACCGAAATGTTTCGCGAGTCAGACGGTCCAAGGTTTTGCAGCGCGATCACGAAGCTGATGGTGTCGCCCGGACGCGCGCTGGTTGGCCCCGTTTTTTGCACGCGCAGATCAGCCGAGGTGGCGGTGACTTCAACCGATGCGCTGGCGGTGTTGTTACCAACGTTGCTATCGGGTGTGGTGCTAGATACCGATGCGACGTTTCGAATTTGCGAACCGACCAGCGCCGACGAATCAGTACGGGCGGTGACGCTAATCGTTGCTGACTGCGACGGGGCGAGCGTGCCGACGTTACACGGTAGTGCGAAGCAGCCCGCGCCACTGACCGAAACGATGGCGGCAATGCCCGGTTGAATCGGGTCTTCGATGATGACGTCGCCCGCACTGGAGGGGCCAGCGTTGAGCACCGTGATGCTGAACGTGGCGTTGCCGCCTGCTGTCACGCTCGCGGGTCCGGTTTTGACCAACTGCAAATCGGCACGTGCATCAACAGCTGCTCCCACGCGATCCGTGTTGTTCGAGGGATCGGGGTCGAGCGTGCTGCTCGTTGCGGTTGCGACGTTAGTTACCGGATCGCTGAGCGTGAACGGGAACGGCACGCGGTAGGTGACACTCACCACACGCTCCTCGCCCGCGACCAGATCACCCAACGCGCAGGGGAACGCCGCGCCGCAACTGGCCGAGACCAGCGTCAAGCCAGCGGGGCCAGGATCGGCGAGGGATACCGCCGTAGCGCGAGACGGCCCAAGGTTTTTCACGATGATTGTGTAGGTCGCCGTGGTGCCGGGGTTGAGCGCGGCAGGTGGCAATTTCGCCACCGTGATGTCAGCCACAGGAATCGGCGTGATGGTCGCGCTGGCTTGATCGTTTTCCGTTGCAACGCCGTTGTTCGGCGTTGAGTTGGGATCGAACTGATCACTGCTGGCGATTTCTGCGGTGTTGACGATCGGTGTGGCGGTGATTTGCGTGACGCGAGCGACCAACGTCAACGTGACCGGCGCGTTGGGCGCTACGTTGCCGATGCTCCATTTGCCCGTGGCGGGATCGTAGCTGCCGCTGGTTGCGATGACATCGGTGAGCGCCAAACCAGTGGGCAGACGATCCAGCACCGATACGTTGGTCGCAACATCGGGCCCGGCGTTGTTGACCGTGACCGTGTAGCGGACGGTGCCGCCGACGCGCGGTGCGGCAACGTCAACCGTTTTGGTGAGCGACAAATCAGCGACTTGCCCTTGCAGTGTGGCGCTCGCTTGCTCGTTCGGCGTAGGATCAGGCAAGTCGCTGCCGACGATCTGCGCAGTGTTCGTGATGGCTCGTGTGAAATCGGTCACGTTGGCGTTGATGGTGAGGGTGGCACGTGCACCGGCCGCAAGGCTTGGAATCGTCCACACCGAAGCGGCGTAAGCCGGTGCAGCGGGAACGGAGGAGACAAACGTTAAACCCGCGGGCAACACGTCTCGCACTTGTACGTTGGTAGCGGTGTCGGGTCCGGCGTTAAACACCTCAACAGTGAAGGCAACAGCTGGGTTTGCGACCGTTGGATTGTTCACGTTGACGCGCTTCGACAAGCGCAGGTCAGCACTGCGTGGCGTGATCACCACGCTTTGTTGATCATCTTCGCTGGCATCATCATTGTTGGGCAGCGAATCGGGATCGTATTGCGCGGAGCTTGCCACGCGAGCCGTGTTGGTGATTGGCACAAATGAATCCACACGCGCCACGATGGTGAGCGTTGCCGAACCCGGCGCGGCGAGGCTTCCCACCGTCCAGTTGCCACTGGCTGGGCTATAGCTGCCCACCGATGCGTTGGCGCTCACAAAACTCAAGCCGGGCGGCAGTAAATCATTGACGACGAGTGACGTGGCCGTGTTAGGCCCCGCGTTATTGAGCGTCACCGTGAACTGCACATTGGTGCCCTGCACGGGGTTAGAAATATCGACCGTTTTGCTGAGCGACAGATCAGCGATTTGACTCGGGATCGTGACGCTTACCGGCGCATTGGGCGTCGGGTCGTATTGATCGAGCGCTGAAATCACTGCGGTATTTGTTTGAGCAGCGGGACCTCGGAAAATGCCTGAGAGCACCAGCGTGGCGCGACTGTTTGGGGCAAGCGAGGCAACGCCCCAAATGCCAGAAGCCGCATCAAACACACCGCTGGACGGTACGAAATTTGTGAATTCCACGCCTGCGGGCAGCGATTCTGTGACGGCGATTCCTGTCGCGGTGGATGGCCCCAAGTTCGTCAGTTCGACGGTGTAGGTCACCACATCGCCGCGCAATGGATTGGCGTTATTGACCGCCTTTGCAAGACGCAAATCGCTTTGCTGCGGGAAAAGCGTGACCGACGAATCATCGTTTTCGCTCGCCACGCCGTTGCCCGGCGTGGAATCAGGATCAAACTGATCGCTTGAAGAAATTTCGGCGCGATTGATCTGCGCGTCCGGCGAGGTCACTTTGGCGCGCAGAGTGAGCGTTACGACGCCATTGGCGGCAACGCTTCCGACACTCCAAACGCCAGTCGTGGCGTTGTAAGCGGCAGAGCTAGCGCTGACAAAGGCGAGACCCGCAGGTAGTTGATCGGTCACACTTACGTTCGTCGCGGCATCAGGGCCCGCGTTTCGCACCGTAAGCGTGAAATCCACTTCGCTTTGCACGTTGGGGCGCAGGTTCGACACAGTTTTGTCGAGCGACAAATTGGCGACTTGGCCTCGAATCGTCGCGCGGCTCGTGTTGTTGTCAGGCTGCGGGTCCTGCGTGCTGCTACTGACGGTGGCCGTATTCGTTAGGGTGTTGGCGAAATCGGTCACTTGCGCCCGAATCGTCAATGTGGCACGTGTGCCAGGTAGCAGATTGCCCAGCGACCATGTACCTGCGGCGCTGTTGAAGGTGCCGACGGACGGGGTGGCTGAGACGAAGTTCATACCGGCGGGCAAGGTGTCTTGCACGGTGGCCGCGCTGGCCGTTGATGGGCCCGCGTTTTCGACTGCCAAGGTGAAGGTGACGAACGGATTGGCGGCCGTGGGTGCATTTCGATCCACCGATTTGGCGATGCTCAAATCCGCGCTTGATGCAACGGGCGTGTTGACCTGCCCTGAGGCTGGGGCGAGTGCGCCGCCGCCTTCAGCCGTGGCGGTGTTAGTGACGACCGGATCGGCCGTTAAACCAACGATCACGGGCACGGTGATGGTGGGGAAACTGCTGCCCGCAACGACGACGGCGCTGCTCGTGCACGCGAAGCTTGACGCGCCTGCTGCACTGCAGCTCCAACCGCTGCCGGTGACTGCACCATTGAGCGTTACGCCGCTTGGCAGTGTGTCCGTGACGGTGACCGCTGCACCGGTCGTCGGGCCAGACGTCGACGCGACGGAAACAACAATGCTGTAGCTTCCAGCGCTGCCACGCGTGAACGTTGCGCTCGACGTTTTTTGCAGCGTTAGCAAGGGCGGCGGAGTGATCGCCCTAGTATTCACGATGGCGACGTTGTCGCTTGGATCGGGATCGGCAGTGGCAGCTTTGATGCCGGCGCGATTTTCAATGTCGTCAGCACTCGTGGAGCCGACGTAGTTGAGCGGCACGGCATACGTGGCTTGCACCGTTCGGCTCGCGCCGACCGGCAGGCTCGCAAAGGTGCAAGCATTGGCCGCGAGCGACGAGCAATCGCCGGTGACGCCGCCTAAGGTGAGCCCAGCGGGAGTCGGGTCAGAGAGCACCACGCCCGAAGCTTGCGATGGGCCACTGTTGGTGACGGTGAGCGTGTAAGTGATCGAGCCGCCGCGAAGCACGGTGGCAGGCCCCACTTTGGTCACGCCAACATTGGCCTGCGGCGCTTCGATGGTTGTCTTCGCGCTGCCAGAATTGTTGGTGGTGTCGGGGTCAGGTGTTGCATTCGGTCCGCTGCTCGTCGCCGTGGCAACGTTGGTGACAACGCCTGCGCCTGCTGCGCTATCAACGCGGTAGCGAACCGTCACCGTTATCTGCGAGCCAACATCCATGTCACCCAAGGCACAGTTGGTCACGCCAGCCGCGCCATTGCAAGGGGCGCTTGCGCCGACGAAGACGAAGCCCGGAAGTGTTGGATCGACCAACTGCACGGCCGCTGCTCGCGATGGGCCCGCGTTGGTAACGACAATGTCGTACTGCACGTTGTTGCCCGGTACGACGCTCGCAGTACCAGTTTTGGCGACTTTGATATCGGCACTCGAAACAACCGGCGTCGTGGTCACGCTCGTGTTGTTGCCCGTCGATGGATCGGCTGTTGATGAGCTTACCGTGGCGGTGTTGCTGATGTTTGCAAGCGTGGCCGGGAAGTTCACCGAATAGGTCACATCGACCCGACGACTTTCGCCCGCACCCAATGTGCCTAGGTTACAAGGCAGTGCGCTACAGCCCGCGCCGGACACGGCAGTTTGGGTGAGCCCGGCGGGTGTTGGGTCGCTGAGCTGAACGTTTTGCGCCGCTGAGGGCCCCAAGTTAGTCACGATCAAACTGAACTTGGCGGGCGCACCGGGATTGAGTACGGCTGGGGCGGCCTTCGCCACGCTCAAATCGGCTTGCGGTACCGGAGTGAGGCTCGCTTGCGCTTCGTCGTCCTCGCCCG